>CAYYHT010001167.1:0-1524 GCA_964471355.1 uncultured Enterobacteriaceae bacterium | reverse complement strand
CTGCAACGGCGAGACGAAGCTCGCCGCTCCTTGTTCGACAACGCTCCGGACTTCGAACTCACTCCACCTAGGCTACTTGGCTTCGCAGGTCCGTCGAGACAACGTGCACATCAGGGTCACCGGCTCGCCACCGCGCACCTTGATCTGACCGGCCGGCTCCCACTCCCCGCCTTCGGTCCACTTCGCCTCGACCTTGTAGGCCCCACCGGGCAGCTCGACTCCTGACTTCCACAGCCATTGGCCGCGGTCATAGCGCACGTCGACCGCATTTCCGGTGACGGTGACGACGCTGCGCTTGCGGCGCAGGGGATTGCCGCGTGTGGCCTCGGACTCGGTGCCAGTAGTTGGTGAAGGTGCCGCCTCGATCGCCGCCTCGCCCTCGATGGGGTCTGCGGGGGCCACCGGTTCAGCGGTGGGTGCCTCGGCGGGGGTCGCTGCAGGCGTTGAGGGGCTCGTCCGCGTCGCAGCCTTCGCTGGCCCGGCATCGGGCTTGCGCGTGCGACCGGCCCAGCCCCACTCGCCTTCGCTGGTGTCTTTGGGGCCGTCGACCTGCAGAGCCGCGCTGGGCAACGCGCTTGGCTCCTCGGGCACATAGAGCACGACCAGCAAGCTGACGAAGCCGGCAACGCCCACAATCAACAGCATCTGCGGCAGCGTCAGCACGATGCCTCGACCACCTGCAGGCGTGTCGACCACTTCCCGCGTTGGAAGGACCGGCATCACATCGGTGTCGGCCTCGGCCGCATCCGGCATGGTGTCGCTGTCCAGTACCTGGGCGGTCACCGGCACTTCATGCATCGGGGTGACCATGCTGGCGTCGGGGTCAAACACGCGGTCGTCGTTCAAGATGGCGAGGATGGCTTGGCAGTTCTCGATGCGCTTGTTGCGCTTGACCACTAGCAAACCAAGCGACGGACCGGCCCGCACCAGAACGCGAGGCAATTCCCCCCGAAGCGGACACCCAGCTCGACAACGACGACGACGACGAAGAAGAGGACTACGAAGAGGAGGACGAGGCCGACGGGGCCCCCACAGAAGAGCACCCACAGACTCCCGCTCCCGCCCCCGCAGCCGCTGCAGCGCCTGAACCCGAAGAAAAGAAGGCCGGCTGGTTCAGCGGCTGGTTCGGCGGCGACAAGTAGGGACCTCAAGCGCCTTCCTCCTCTGTCCGATGTGCGGACATGTGGACTGTTCTGCTGCTCATCGCGTGCCACCCCGACCCGGTCTTTCACGCGCCGTTGGTCGACGGACTGCAGACCGGTGCGGGTTCGACGCTGTTGTTCACACCCGTCGGCGATGCCCTGGTCCACGCGGGCGCTGCCGGCATTGACGTCATCGAGCTCCAAGAACCCGAGCCCTTCAGCTTGGTGCACAGCCAGCCCGTCTATTTTGCCCAGTTCGACCCTGCTGGACATGCACTCTGGTACGCGCCGGGCGACTGCGCGACCGACTGCGATGTGCCCATCGACCGGTGGCCCATCTATGTGCGCGAGTCGCCCCACCGGGTCATCGCGTTGGCTGAGT
>CAYYHT010001166.1:0-1525 GCA_964471355.1 uncultured Enterobacteriaceae bacterium | reverse complement strand
TGGATGACCGCGGGTTTGCCGGACGCCACGGCGTGCTTGATGGCGGCGTCCTCATCGCCGGCTTCGATCGCTGCTTCCACCTTGTCGAGCCGCGTCTGCAGGTCCTTGATGCGCGTCATGCGGGACCGTGCCTCGTCCCAGACTGTCTCGGTTGAGCCGCTGACTGCCTGCTGTGGCAGGTAGCCAATCACGACGCCCTTGCGGGTGTTCACCTGACCCTCGTCGAGATCTGTATCGCCGATCAACGCACGCAGAAGAGTGGTCTTGCCGCAGCCATTTCGACCGACCAGACCAGTGCGACTGCGTGGTGTGAGGTGCAGAGAGGCGTCTCGCAACAGCTCTTTGGTCCCTGCGAATAGCGATGCGTTCTCGAGTCGAATCACGGTCTAGCCCTGCGCCAACAGTTCGACGTCATCGGGCCCATCGAGCGCCAGCAGGCGTTTGGCGATGCCATAGCTAAACCCAGCACGCCCCATCTTGGCCAGGTCTTTGACGCGATAGTCCTCACGCTTGATCGGGTCAAAACGGTAGGGGCCAAGACGTCGTTTGCGCACGTAGGTGCAGGCAGCCAGCAGGTCGAGGTCACGGTCCCCCTCACGGGCTTCTTGGAGGCACTCACGAATGAGCTCGCGATCGACACCCTTGAGCATCAGGCGCCGCTCGATGCCACGCGTCGGCACTCCCTTGCGCACGAAGCTCTTGACCTTGGAGCGGGCATAGGCCCGGTCATTGAGCATGCCGATGGACTCGAGGTGATCGAGAACCTCATCGAGGATCGCCTCGGCCTCTTCACGGTCCGATTCGTGATGATTGACGGACTTGTACACCTTGCGCATCAGAGTGCGACGCACATGGTTTCGCGGCGCAAACCAACGCTTGAGGTACGCGTTTGCGGACCACATCAGGTATCGGCGACTGATCTTCGGTGGGGCCTTGCGGGGCATGCCCCGCGGCTATCACGAGATGATGGGTTTGTACGGCTTGACCGCGGAGCCAACTCCACTGTCGACCTTGAATTTCCGCTTGCGGCGCGGGTTGTCGGCAGAGGTATGGGTCGGCCGGATGTCGTAGTCCGCGGTCTTCTGACCAGCGAGAACGCGATTCGGATCGTCCTTCTTCTTCTTCTTTTTGGCGCCGGGGTTCGTCACCTTGATGTTCCACGGGTCATGGGTGTGGCCGTCGACCCGGGTGTGGCTGCCGCGATTGCGCGATTCACGGCGCCGGTCTGCGAGAACCTCGCGCACGTCGCGTCGCTCTTCGGTGTCGAGGGGAGCCGCCTCGAAGGTGAGATCCTCTTCGTCTTCCTCGTATTCGGGAGCCGCGGATACTTCCTCTTCTTCTGTGCCTTGGCCGAGCGGCATGTAGTCTTCGGGCTCAGGGGCGCCGAGTCCGACCACCCACAGGTCGTCGAAGCCCTCCATCATGAACGGAGCATGCAGGACACCACGGGACAGGACCCAGATGATGTCGTCGTCTTCGTCTTGCGCTCGGAACAGGTGCTCGTCGTCGGGAGACCCTTCGTAGC
>CAYYHT010001165.1:0-1534 GCA_964471355.1 uncultured Enterobacteriaceae bacterium | reverse complement strand
GCGGACGCGACATGGGCGCCAATGGTGGCCGACACCCCCATTGGCATCGACATCAACGGCGATGGCCTGAATGACACGATGTTCATCGACATCATGGCCGCCACTGCCTACGGCTACACCTCACCGGTGGTCGGACTGCAGACTCCGGGAATGGCCTCGCTCATCATTCCCAATCCCTACCTCGACTTCGGCACAGATAGCGCTGACCTCGCAAACCTCGGGGACCTCGGTGGCCTGGGTGGCGACTCCGTCGCGATGGGTGGTCCGCTCTATTCGAGCCCGGTTCCCCTGACCATGAACGGTGCCGTGGCAGTGTGGACCGCCCCCTTGCCAACTGGTTTCCACCCCTTTGATAGTGCCCCGCGCATCGTCTACGGTGCGGTCACCGAGGACAGAATCGGGGGCGCGATTGCCGGACATGGCGATCTAAGCGGCGACGGCTTCATCGATTTCGCGGTTGGCAGTCCAGTCAGCTCTCTGAACGGTCCGAATTCCGGCGCAGTCTATATCTTTGACGTGGGGCCACTGTGAGTCTACTTCTGCTGTCTCTGGTCTCTGGGCCTGCATTCGCGCAGGACGAGGGCGAAGCGCCTGAACAGGCATTGCCTGAAGAAGACACCTGTCCCGAGCCCACGATGCTGGTGCTGCGCGCGACGAGCGACATCGAGAACTACTTCCTGTCCGAGGCCGAAGACGAGCTGGCCGAGGCATTGGTGGGCCTGGGCTGCAAGCACGCGGCAGACGCCGAGCTGCTGGGCAAGCTGTGGCAGGCCGACGGCGTCTTGGCCTCGCTGCAGGGAAACCCAGACCGCGCCGCCCTGGCGCTGTCGGCATCGGCGCGCATGCTGCCGGACCGCTGGAATGTGAACTTCGGCACCGAAGCCCAGAAGATGTACGTCTACGAGCCGTCCGTCGACACGGGCATCCTGATTGTGAAGGGAACCCGCAGCAAAGATGTGCTGGTCGACGGCGTGCCGACCAAGGTGCCCACCGAGCTCGAAGTGGGCCTGCACCTGGTTCAGGTCGGCACTTTCCCGGACGACACGGAGTTCGGCTCCGAGGTGATCATCACCAAGGGCGCCGAGTCGGTGGTCATGGCCCGTGTGACCGAAGCCGTCGCTGTGGCGGGGCTCCCTGTCGGCCCGCCTTCTGATGGCTCGTCGCGGCCGTTCGCAGTTGCTGGTGGCGGGGCCGCTGCCGTGGCCCTGACGTCATTCCTGATGGCATCGAGCGCCGACAAGAAGTTCATGGACGAGTCAGACGAAGCGGCTGCCAAAGCTCATCTGCAGCGCAACCACGCGATGAACATCACTGGACTGACCGTGACGGCCGCCGGCGCCGGTTTGCTGGGTGTCGCGGTGCTCAAGGGGCAGTGGTAGTCCCCACAATGGCCGGCCATCGCTGGTCCGGGTGCCCAAACAGGTACGAGCCCGTGATCGAATAGGGCCACAGCTGCGGAACCTGCTGGCCGCAGTCGGTCTGCACCACAAACACCACTTGGTCCTGGCTGGCCTCCCACAGGCCGTCGCGCACC
>CAYYHT010001164.1:0-1546 GCA_964471355.1 uncultured Enterobacteriaceae bacterium | reverse complement strand
CCAGGCCGCCGTCACCTGCAGCCCAGCGCCCCAGAAGATGCCCGCCATGTCGGCCCAGACCTTCGTGTTCTGATGCGTGAACATGACGACGTGGACCCCGTTCTCCGGCGCGGAGCCCGCCATAGCGCCGTACGCACCCACCATGTCGCGCCGAAAGGACTCGCCGGTGCCCTGCACGGCCAATGCGCGGCGGCTGTCCCAGATCCAGTCCTTGAACGGATGCGGTGGTGCGCGCCGCAGCCAGGCGATGAAGTACTCGGTGATCTCGTGGTAGTGGATTGCGTCGGCGTAGGGGGGGTCCGTGACGTAGATGTCTGCAGCGTCCGGTGCGTCCGCCGTTGACGTGCGCACGCTAGTTCTCACCCGAGGGTCGATCGGGGAGCGGCTGGCTTCAAGCCGACGAATCGACTGCGCCAGGAAGTACCACGACCTGGCGCCGTAGTTGTACATGGTGTTGAGGGCTTGGTTGTAGAAAACGTGTTCGACGCCATCCGCCGAGGCAGCCCGACCAGGCCGTCCAGGCGAGCCAACCCGCCAATTCGTTAGTCGCGCGGAGCGATCAAGCATGAAGGACAGGTCGAACGTCAATGCGCCGGCTGCGAGGGGCTCCTGGCGCCTCACCTGGGCGAGGTACTTCGCGTTCACGAGGAGGCTGCGAGCTCCGAATAGGTGGTGCCAGTACGTCCAGCCCCGAGTGCGGATGGGCTCGTCGGTCTTCTCCCCAGGTTCGATTTCCATGTCAGGAACCAGCCCGTCGGCCTGCCATAGACTGAGGTTCTCTCTCACGATGCGCTCAACCTTGTGCTCACGCTCCTCGTCTTCGGGCTCAACACCACGAAAGAACGTGGCCTTCGTCCCCGCCTCAAACCACTGGATGCAGTAGAGGCGCTCCCCAAAGATGTCGTCTTCGCGCGGGACGAAGTCGGAGCGCCCCCAGCGGCGCAAGTTGTTGACGGTCTCACCTCCCACGCGCCGGTCTCCTCGCAGGGTGGCGATGGGTAGCCTGCGTTCGCTTACGCCGTCGTTCCACACCAGGGCATCGTTCTGCAGCGTCCCCTGCTTGGCGCGCGCAATCTCCTCGTCGGTGACATCCCTGACGATTTCGATCTCGAACCGCTTCTCCAGCGGCACAGGATGAAGGCGGGCTACGCACCGCCGGTTGCGGCTGATCACCCACGACGGCGCTACCGGGACTCGCCAGCCGTCGGGCGTGCGTGCCTCGACGCAGTAGAGGAACGCCTTCGCCCGGTTACCGCTGCTGTCGTGCTCGATCCCGAGTTCGGTGATCTCCTTCTCGACGGCCTCGATGACGTCAGTTCGCGCTTTCTTGAACCGCTCTCGCGCCCGGGCGTCGCCTCCAACGACATGGAATGCTCCCCAGGTGAGCATGCAAGCGATTGGGTTCAGGTCCGAGGCGAAGGCCTCACAACCCAGGCGCGCGGCTTCAAAGGGGATCGACCCTCCGCCGCTGAAGGGATCCGCCACCCGAGGGCGCTGTCCGAAGCGCGCCATTCCAAGCTGCTCCACCAGCGAGGTATGCGATCTG
>CAYYHT010001163.1:0-1546 GCA_964471355.1 uncultured Enterobacteriaceae bacterium | reverse complement strand
GCTGCGGTGGGCTCTGGGGCGAACAGATCGTCGGGATTTTTGGCGTAGGCTAGCTCGCGTCCCCACATGGCTGCGGCCAGCTCGCGTCGGTACCAGGTGCTGCTCTGGGGGCGCTCGATCTCGGTGCCGAAGATGTGCGACAGCTGGGCGATCGACGTTCCGCGTGCGGCGGCGGCCATCAGGCGCTTGCCGTCGCGCTCGACCTCCATGACGATTCGCTCGGTGTTGAGCTTGGGATCGGTCGCGTCGTAGTAGGTGCGGCCGCGCCAGTCCTTCTCGGTGTGGTATCGGCGAGCCTGCCAGCTGTTGCCGGCGTAGCGGCCTTTTTCGAAGGTCCGTGTGTAGCCCTGTTCGGGGCCGCTGGGTCCGCCGGCACCGCTGCTGCTAGGCAGCAACTGGAACAAGCCGATGGCGCCGCTTCCGCGTGGGTAGTGCACGCCGCGGTAGGTGAACGGGTCCGACATGTCGGCGGTGTTGTCGAGGGCCGACTCGGACCAGGCATTGACGATGGCGGCAAATGCCACGCTTGCCGGGTAGCCGTTGGCTCGGAAGGTCTCGTAGATCAGCCGCGCGTTTTCTTTCTCGTTGATGTAGCCATGCTCGCCGCGGCGGCGCTCGTCGAGCGGCCTCCAGCCCGTTGTCAGCACATCGAGGTAGTCACCGGCGGGCAGCTTCTGGTCGAGATCGCACTCGGCGGTCTGCGCAACCAGCTCGAAGAACCCACCGGCCAACGCAGAGCTGGGCGCACTCCCCAAACACAGGAGTGCGACTGCCATACGCAGACATAGGCGACCGAACCGCAGAAGAAAGCCCCAGAGACAAGGAGACCGGCGTTTCTAGCCTCTGGTCACGGACTTTGCAATATTAGGACCCTGCCGCGACGCGTAGATCGGCCACCACGGGGTTGTGGTCCGATCCAAGCGCCTGGGCCTCATTGACCTCAATGACCGACACATCCCGACTCACGAGCACATGGTCCAGACGCAGCGGAGGCAGAGGAAACAACCCGTTGGGCCACGTGTGGGCTGCTCCTCGTCCGACTTCGCTGTGGGCATCCCTGAGCTGTGCGGTGCGAAGGAGATCCTTGTACGACGGATGATGCCGCGTCGCGTTCAGGTCCGCGGCCACCACCACCGGCAGCTTGGACTGCGCCAGATCCTCCGCGAGCTGCTCCATCTGCGCACGCCACACGACCGCGTATTCCACGGTCCGCGGCGGCAGGGTGTGCACATCGACGATGCGGACCTTCTGGCCGTGCACATCGACCACCACATCCAACATAGGGACCGGCCCCAGATTGCGCTGGGCCACCGTCATGGGCAGCTTGGACAACACCGCTTGGCCAAAGCTGTCCTCTTGCGGCACGAACACCGAGTAGGGGTAGTCCTGTAGCGCCGGCCGAAACGCGTCCACCCAGCGCTGACTGACCTCTTGAAGCACGATGACATCGGGTTCTTGGGCAAGGATCTCGTCACGAAGCGTGGAGGGATGCGGGTGCACCATCAGCACATTCGCCGTCACCAGCCGCAGGTCATGTCCCTGTGCG
>CAYYHT010001162.1:0-1547 GCA_964471355.1 uncultured Enterobacteriaceae bacterium | reverse complement strand
ATCGTGGGCGTGTATCCCGGACTACGAGTTGCGGCGGCGAAGCAGAGTGAGTGCGGGCATCATCAGCAACCAGCCGAAGCCAGCCCCCGAGGCGACCGAACATCCGAGTCGGGGCTCGTCGCCACCGCCGGTGTCTCCTGCGGCGGGGGGCTCGTTGTCGGTACCGCCAGTGTCCCAGTCTCCCGTGTCCCAGTCCCAGTCGCTGTCGTCGGGCAGGCCCGATTCCCAGTCCGGGTCGGCACCGTCGCTGATCGCTCCCGCAATCCAGTCCACATAGACGTCGGTGCGGGTGTTTCCGCCCAGGTCCATGCAGTCATCGGTGTAGCCAAAGCTGACCACCCCGGCGACGACGGGCTCGGTGCCCTCTCCAAAGCGGTACAGCGGTCCGCCCGAGTCACCCCAACAGGCCGAGCCGTTCTCGGGGTTGACGACCAGCACGTCACCGTCGATGTCGGTCACCGTCGCCGTCGCCTCCTTCTTGAGCCCCTCGCCGCCCGTGCCCTCGGTCGAGCCATAGCCGACGTAGATGATCTCTTGGCCAATCAGGTCCTCGGCCGGCGTGTCGTCGACGCTCACCGGCTCGATGCCCGGCACGTCGCCGTCGAGGTAGACCAGTCCGATGTCCCGGTCCCAGCCGTAGTCCTCGTGAATGCGAATGCCCAGCACCGACACGATGGTGCCCGCGGTGCCCGGTCCGTCCCCGAAGTAGATCTCGGTCGGCGCGCCTTCTTCGAGGCAGTGGCCCGCGGTCAGCACGATGTTCGGCTCGATCAGCGTGCCCGTGCAGAACGGCTCACTGCCGTCCATCAACGCAGCAGTCGCCGGCCACTCAGTGGTGACCTCACCCTCGACGATGCGGCTGGGGCCACGGTCGGGGCGGTCGGGGTGCACAGGCTGCTCGCCAGACTCCCCCGAGCCGGTCTCGTCGCCTTTGTGAAGTTCGTCGGCAGCGGCGGGAGTGGCCACAATGCACAGCAAAAGGGGAAGGGTGAACTTGGTCGGGAACATGAGACCTCCTGGCACGTGTCCGCGTGCAGAAGGGGAATGCAGTGACCTCGAAAAACGGGGCAGGTTTTTTGAAAATAGGGGTCGAAAATAGGGGTCAGGATCCTCCTATTCCTATTCCAAAATCGCCGCATATCGGCTGTGCATAGTCATGCGCGCGAGTTTACCCTTCGAAATCTAGCCAGCGAAAACCAACGAAGTCTGCGGAACGGCCTGGAGCGCACCCGCGCACGGGGTCAGGATCCTCCTATTCCCATTCGGCCGGCTCTGACGGAAACGTCCTCGCCCGTGAACGCCCGCCATCGGCGGATCGACGGCGATATCTCGAACGCAATCGGCAGGCGGAAAGGGAATAGGAGGATCCTGACCCCTACTGAGTGTGGTCCGCAGCCACTTCCACACCGCATGGCCGCGTGGAACCTAGAGCTCTGCAGGTGGGTTCGGACCACGCGCCGCACAGCACCCGAGCACACCGCAATGTCGCCCTATGCGACACACCACCCTACTTGACTAGCCATGCCACCCCGAATGTCGCCCTAGAC
>CAYYHT010001161.1:0-1553 GCA_964471355.1 uncultured Enterobacteriaceae bacterium | reverse complement strand
CCGAACCTGGTCACGGTGACCGACACCCTGGACGTCGACGGAAATCCGGGCCTGGTGATGGAGCTGGTGGACGGACTGGCGCTCGACGAGTGGATGAACGAGATTCCCACCTCGGCCACCGTGCGCCTGAACGTGTTTCGAGGCATCGCCCGAGGCGTCGCCGAAGCGCATCGGCACGGACTGGTCCACCGCGATCTGCAGCCTGCGAACGTGCTCATCGCCGAGACACCCGAAGGCTATGTGCCCAAGATCATCGACTTTGGCGTCGCCATGCACTTGAGCGGCCAGATGGACTTCCAGACCCAGGCCGGCAGCCTGTTTGGCACCCTGGGCTACATGGCGCCCGAACAGCTTGCTGGAGCCGCCGGGGTCGATCGACGCGCCGACGTCTTCAGCCTTGGCTGCCTGCTCTACCTGCTCGTCTGCCGCGCCGAGCCCTTTGACGAGTACAGCGAGATCAAGCTCATCACCGCCATCAAGACCGTGCGACACAAACCCCCGCTCGAACACGACCACCGACTGCCCCCCGAGGTCGTCAGAGCCATCGATGGCGCCATGCAGCGCGACCGCCGAGACCGCATGCCCGATGCTGACACGATGCTGCTGGTGCTCGACGGCATGCCGTGGCCCCCAGACGACGACGACGACGAGACCGTGCTCATGAGCGCCACCGACATCCGCGAATTGATCAAGAAGCAGAAGGGCTAGTCCTCCTCAGCCCGCGTCATCGAGGCCCACTCTTCGGGCAGCTCGAAGCCCAGCATCTTCTCGGCCATCTTTTGAGTGGGCGTCACGTAGCTGATCTTGCCCGAGACAATGCGCTTGCCGTCTTGGCGCAGGGTCACCTTGACCACGGCCATGCGGTCGGTCTCCTCGACGATGCAGCCGCGGGCCTCGACCTCATCGGTCATGCGAGCCGGCCGGTAGTAGCGAAGCTGCATCGAGGCTGTGAAGCCAAAGCGATTGCGCAGGCCCACCAAGGTCCACGCCCCCACCTCGTCGGCCAGGGTCGCCTGCAGTCCGCCATGCACGATGCCCGGAGGCCCCTCCCAGCCCTCTTTGGCCCGGAAGGTGGTGACGACCTCATCGCCGTCCCGGAAGAACTTCAGGCCCATGCCGGTGCGGTTGTTGGGGCCACATCCAAAGCACATCTGCTGTTCGCCGAAGGTGTGCGGATCGAGAGGGACGAGGTCATTGTTGGTCATGGACGCCCGCTATCCGAATGAGCGAGCCCGCGACGGCGTCGATGCCCACATGACCACACGACTCTGTTGCCTCGCCCTGTGCACGATGATGCTGACTGGCTGTGAAGCCGGCCTGAACCTGTTCACGCTGCAAGACGATGTGGAGCTGGGGCAGCAGCTGAGGGATGAGATCGCCGCGGACCGGGCCAACTACCCGGTCCTGGACTACTGGGATGCACCCGAGGCCTATGACCACCTCGACCGCATCGCTCGGCAGGTGATGTCCAGCAACGACGTGGCCCTACGCATCCGTCCTCGTCCACGCGCCTGCAGGACGTGCGCGCCCATGCCGACGAGCTCGGATGCAGC
>CAYYHT010001160.1:0-1556 GCA_964471355.1 uncultured Enterobacteriaceae bacterium | reverse complement strand
CCGGCAAATGGGTGCGGGTACCGAGGGTGGTCTCGGGTCGGCTGAATGAGAGATATCGAGCGGGTCCCTTGGGCCTGCGCGACGATGACGGTGTGTGAACCTGCCCGGGTAATGCGCAGGCCTGACCAAGAGCGGCTCTCGGAGGATCTGCTAGACGTGGGTTAGGGCTCGCACGGGCTCTGCTTCTTGCTGGGGGTGCGGTTGTGAGTGAGAACAGTCGGTTGTGCGTGAAGGGGATGTTCGGGTTTGATGCGGTGGTGCAGCGAACTCCTGTTGAGGCCTGGGGTAGTAAGACAGCATGTGAGGGCTGGGTGGCCAGCGATGTGGTCAACCATCTGGCTGCGATGTGTTCCATGCTGACCGCCATGTCACAGGGGGTTCCGGCGGTGGTTCTTGGCAGCGAGGGGTTGGCGGCGCCAGGGATGCCGGACCATGTGTTTCACGGCGAGTGGGGTGAGATGCTCCAGGAGCCCACGATCACTTCAGGAGTCGATGTTGCTGCGGCTTGGACTGGCTTTCGTGATGGGCTCCTCGAGACTCTCGACGATCCGGCCGCGCTCGGGCATGAGGTGCTGAGTCCATGGGGTCCGACGACTACTGATGGGTTCGCTTTGTCGGCGGCGTGCGATGCGGCGGTGCATACATGGGACTTGGCGACCGCTGTTGGTCTTGAGCCGGTCGTCGATGAGGAGCTTGCCGCTGCCGCGTTGGCGAGGTTTCAGGCGTCTGAATCTGCTGGTGCTCCGCTGCGCCAGTCGGTCGTGATGAGCGACGAGGTCACGGTTCGCGACGGCGGCGCGTTGACGCGGCTGATCGGGTTCACGGGGCGAGATCCTGCCTTCGGTCGATGAACCCGGGGAATGGCCCACAAGACTGACGATGAGGCTCAGGGTTGGCGGCCGCTGAAATTGAGCAGTCGGGTTTGGGTGTTGGCATCGGGTGGTGGCTGGACCCTGTCTGCGTAGACGAGTGGTTGGTGGACTTTGCCGTCGAACGGGAGGGCGAAGTCGAGAACTAGTTCGCAGACGTCTTCGGGCAGGGTCTCGTCGAGTTGTAGTGCTCTCGCGAGGTCCCAGGTGTGTAGGAGCAGATCGCTGGCTGGGTAGAGGATTCCCTCTCGCCAGGGTCGAGTCATCCATACGCTGACGAGCTGATCGTCGAGGGCTCCTGGTCGATCAAGCGCTGACAGGATGCGCGCTGCTACTTGGTCCCAGGTCCGATGAGGGTCTGGCCCGGGTTCGAGATCGATCCCGAACGACGGGTCGTCCAGGGTGAGGGATCTTGGGTCGATGTCGGCGCCGGTGAGCGGCGCGAAGATCGCGTGTTGGGCATTGATGGTGTGCTGCACGAGGTCGTACACATTCCATTCAGGGCATGGTGTGGGCAGCTCGAAGTGATCAGCGCTCACGTGCCGGAGCCGCGCTCTGAACTGTTCGGCGATGGTCTTCCAGGCCGCGACCGATGTCAGCATGGTGCTCCCCTGCTCGGGATTGGCACCGATGCTAGCCACGGTCCAACGAGCGGCGGATCGGTTGTCTAGGGTCCCCATGGGATGA
>CAYYHT010001159.1:0-1557 GCA_964471355.1 uncultured Enterobacteriaceae bacterium | reverse complement strand
CCGGCTCCCCAGGCCATGCACGGCGACGCAGAAGCCGGACTCATTGCCCTGCCGATCGAGACCGATGACGGCCTGGTCCTGCGCAAGGTGTGGCAGACCCGCACTCGCACTGACAGCCCCGTAGGCATCTGGGTCAGCTTCATCGACGCCGAGACGGGCGAGCTGCTGAACGTGCACAACGAGGTCCGCTACCTGCAACAGGGCACCATCAACGCCCAGCACCACGAACGCCGACCCGACGGCGACATGACCGTCTCGGCCGTGCCCTGGGGCTTGGTCACCGACGGCAACAGCAACAGCTACGCCGACGAGCTTGGCAACTGGGAGCATGACAGTGACGACGCCCTCAGCACCGAGCTGCGCGGCTCCTGGCTGCGCGTTCAGAACAGCGCCGGACCCGAGGGCTGGATGGACGCCGGCACGGACGCCACCTGGACCGATGCCGAAGCGACCCAGGCCGAGATCGACAGCTACGTCTTCCTGCACCACATTCGCCAGTGGGCCGCTGACGTGACCCCCGAGTTGGGCATCAGCCGTGACGACCTCAAGAGCATGGTCAATCTGAACGAGACCTGCAACGCCTACTACGACGGAAACGTGAACTTCTTCCAGTCCGGCAGCGGATGCCGCAACACCGGTCAGAGCGCCGATGTGAACTACCACGAGTTCGGACACGGCTTTCACTACTACAGCATGGAAGCAGGCGTCTGGGACGGCTCCATTGGTGAGGGGGCGGCCGACGTCGTTGCCTTCCTGCAGACCCACGACCACATCATTGCCCCCGGCTTCATGAGCAGCGGAGACGGCATCCGTCGCGTCGACCGCAACCGGTCCTACCCCGACGACTACCGCGCCAGCGAGGACTTCGTGCACAGCAACGGCGTCATCTTCGGCGGCGCCATGTGGGACCTGTGGGACATCCTCGAAGATGACTTTGGCCAAGAGGCCGGCGAGCAGATCGTCACCGACATCTTCACGGGCCTGCTCAAGGGCGGCCCGACCATCGAGAGCAGCTACGACGAAGCGATTGTGGCCGACGACGATGACGGCGACCTGTCCAACGGGACCCCTCATCAGTGCCAGATCATCGAGGCCTTCGGCCAGCACGGCCTGGGGCCGACGGGCCAGGGCAGCCCGCTCGTCGCACACCACGTCCCGCTTGAGTTTGTGTCCGCCAACATCGACGCCGGCATCACCGTCGACCTGTACAACATGGCTCCGACCTGCTTCGACTTGAGCGCCCGGGCCGCCATCGTCACCTTCCGAGTCAACGGCGGTGACTGGCAGGAATCGTCTCTCATCGTCGCGGGCACTTCCGCTGTGGGCGTCATTCCACAGCAGAGCCTCGGTGACTTTGTCGAGTACTTCGTCACCGTCGAAGACGAGAACGGCGGCGAGATGTCCGCCCCCGAAGGCGCCGACATCAATCCCTTCAACTTCTACGTGGGCGACGTGCTGCAGGTGCACTGCGACGACTTCGAGACCGACGACGGCGCGTTCACGCACGCACTGATCGCCGGCCAGGACATCGAGGGCGCCGAAGACTGGCAGTGGGGC
>CAYYHT010001158.1:0-1575 GCA_964471355.1 uncultured Enterobacteriaceae bacterium | reverse complement strand
GCGGGAGCAACACCCTCGCCGCAGCCGCGAGCCAGAGTCTGGCGCACCTCGCCGACGAGCGTCAAGGCTGGCCTGTGGCGGATTCGATCAGCGGCTTGGCGCCGCCCAGTACCCGCTCCAGCCCCACCATGGCCAGGGCGGCCTCCAGCTCGGCGGCTGTACCCGCGGCCTGTGCCTCGACCACTCTCCGCTCGGCGTCCACCAGCTGCCAGACCGTGAGGTCGCCCAGCTCTCTCGCCTCTCTGGCCAGGCTCGCCGTGCGCTCCGCCTGGGGCAACAGCTCGGTTTGCACGAAGCGCGCGGCATCCGTCGCCATGGTGGCCCGGTCTGCAGCAGCTCGCACTTGTTGGCTCAGCTCGGCGTCGAGGGCTGCCCAGAGCTTGCGCAGCCGGCGCCACTCGAAGCGCGCCTTGCTGATCTGCGCCTCGTTGCCGTCGAAGATCGGCAGCTCGACCTGCAGGCTCGGACCCAGCACATGATCGGTCGGATCGTCGGTCTCCGGGTTCTCGAAGGCCACACCCACGGACACGTCGGGGGACGCTCGCCGCTCCTCCAGCGCGACCTTCGACTCTGCGGCATCGATCGCCGCAGACAAGGCCCGCAAGTCGAGGCGCGCTGCCTGAGCCTGGGCCACCAGGGCGTCGTGATCGGGAAGCGGGCTCGACAGCTGCGGCAGTGCGTCGGTCAAGGGCACGGACACCAGATCGCCAGTCAACGAGAGCAGGCTGGCCAGCTGCCGTGTCTCGGCCGCCTCAACACCCTGGGCTGTTCGCGCTGCCAACACCGCCGCCAGCGCTTCGCTGCGCACCGCGCCCGCCTCCGCCTCCGTGGCCACTCCCGCGGACAGCCGCTCCTCCATGGCGTTCAGCGCTTGTTGACCGAGGTCCGACAGACGCTGTGCACTCAACGCCGAGCCCCGCGCGGCCACGATGCGGTAGTAGGACACGCGCACATCCGCCACCAACTCGGCCGCCTGGTTCGCCAGGGCCAACACCTGCTGCTCCATGCCCGCCTCCGCCAGCGCCTGACGTTCGGGCAGGCGCCAGATCTCCATGACGCTCTGAGCCAACCCCGCGCCGAGCCGGCTCTGGCCTCCCCCTGCCGGGAACAGAAGCGACAGGCTCAACGAGGGGTTCTGCAGCAAGCCCGCCTGCACCACATCAGCCCGCGCCATGCCCAGGCCCATGAAGCCCGCCTGCAGCCGGCGGTTGTTGAGCAGGGCCAACTGCACCGCCTCGTCGAGAGTCAACCCGCCCGCGATGAACTCATCGACCTCGCGCTCGCTCAGGGGGTTCGCCGCGGGATCGTAGATGGACTCGGTGGCCGTTCCCGTCGTGGTGGCGATCAACGCCCGGGCGCCCACGTAGTCCGGGGCCAGGTCATCGGTGGCACAACCCACGGCGAGCGACAGGATGCCCAGCCCAAGCCAGCGAAGACCACTAGGAGAACCGCGGGTGGCGCGTGGACGCGGCAAGCCTCTGCCACAGACAAGGCCCGGCCGATTCAGCTCACGCGTCTCTCTCACAGCGCACCTCCATTCACCACATCCTCTGTGGCGGGTGTGGGTTGTCCGAA
>CAYYHT010001157.1:0-1578 GCA_964471355.1 uncultured Enterobacteriaceae bacterium | reverse complement strand
ACGTCGTGGCGTAGGCCTTGACCTTGTCGAGCGTGCCTGTGTACAGGTCTTTGCCGGTGATCATCTCGAATGCCATCAAGGTCAGCGCGAACAGATCCGACGTTGGATCCTCCATGCTGCCTTCCATGCGTTCTGGCGGACACCACTTGAAGCTGTTCTCGCGCAGGGGGAGTTCCTGGTTGCCCCGCCACTCCATCAGCTCGACTTGGGGGAGTCCGTGACCGATCACTGAAATCTGGCCTTCGGGACTGATCAGAATGCGATTCGGACCGACGTCACCGTGCGAGAACACGCCCTGGGTGGGGCCGGATTCACCGGCTTCGACCAGCGACATTCCGGCGAGGTAGCACATCTCGAGGGCGGCTCGCACACCGGGTTTCTGGCCGATGTCACGATAGGCCTTGCTGACTTCGGAGAGCGTCCGTGTCGGACCGGTCGGGTAGACGTACCAGGCTTGGTCGAGGTCTGAATGGGACATGTCGACGATGCCCGCGACCATGGGGCATTCCATGAAGTTCAGCGCCAGCTCGACGTTGTCCTTCAGGGCAGCATGGCCGTGGTAGTCGTCGTCGTAGACGATGGCGGTGTGGATCAGCTCGTCGTCGGCTTTCTTTAGCTCGACGAGCTCGGAAACGGGGCCTTTGACCCTGCGACCGGTGGGCTCCATGCCGGCGATATTGAGCTCTGCGGTGGCAGTCATGCGACTCTCGAAAGCGTGAACGGCGAAATTACCAGACGGGATGCAGTGAATCTAGGAACGCATTGAGCGACTAGTGCTCGTACCGCTGCACACGGGTCCAGGTCGGGTCAATGAGATGGATCGACATCGGCGCCGGTTCGTGGTCCGGGTCGCATCTGTAGATCGACAGGTCGGTAATGCCCTCGTCTTCGAGAACCTCTTCGTCGAGCCAGGGGCGGAACTTGGATGTCATGGGGTCCTTGGCCAGCAGCGCGATCGTCGCGTCGGCGAGGATTTCGGGAGTACGCCACTCACGGGTCTGACCCATGGTGAGGTTGACTGTGGCGGCAGTGAGGATGCCGGTGACAGGCCACAACGCATGACCGGCGACGTTGGGCTCTTCGCTGTCGATGGCCAGCGCATGCAGAGTCATGCCGAACTTGGACACAATGTAGGGGGCCTTTCCAACGGCAGCCGAGGCGACGACCGGAGGGGACATGTTCAGCACATGGCCACCCTGTTTACGCAGATGGGGAAGCGCTGCGCGGGCGCACAAGAAGGCTCCCCGCACGTTCACGTTGTTGACCAGGTCGTACTTCTTGGTGGTCCAGCCCGAGACGGGGGCCCAGAAGATGGCGCCGGCGTTGTTCACCATCGCGTCGAGGCGGCCGAAGTGGTCTACCGTCTTTTGCACCATCGCTTCAACTTGGTCTTCGAAACGCACGTCCACCTGGATGACCAAGGCTTCACCGCCGACCGCTTCGACGGCTGCAGCGACCTCGCCCAGGGTTCCCGGCAGTCGTGGGTTGGGCTCGATTGTCTTGGCGGCGAGGGCGACCTTGGCGCCCTCCTTTGCTGCTGCAATCGCAACGGCGGCTCCGACTCCTCGGCTCGCTCCG
>CAYYHT010001156.1:0-1581 GCA_964471355.1 uncultured Enterobacteriaceae bacterium | reverse complement strand
AATGGCTCTCAAGAACTACCTCTTCACAAGCGAATCAGTGACAGAGGGACACCCCGACAAAATTTGCGACAACGTCTCGGACGCCATCCTCGACGCGCACCTCGCACTCGACCCCACCGCCCGCGTTGCCTGCGAGACCTCGGTCAAGACTGGCTTTGTGCTGTTGGCCGGCGAGATCACCGCCACCGGCATCATCGACTACCCAACCATCGTCCGCGAGACCATCAAGGACATCGGGTACACGCACTCGGACATGGGCTTCGATGCCGCCACCTGCGCCATCTTGGTTGCCGTCGAGCAGCAGAGCCCCGACATCTCACAGGGTGTGAGCGAGGGCGAGGGCCTGTACAACGAACAAGGCGCTGGCGACCAGGGCATGATGTTCGGCTACGCCTGCAACGAGACGGCTTCCCTGATGCCCATGAGCATCTACTACAGCCATCGCCTGACCGAGAAGCTCTCGGCCGTTCGCAACGCCGGCACCGACTGGTTGCGTCCCGATGGCAAGACTCAGGTCACGGTCGAGTACCGCGACGGCAAGCCCGTCCGCGTCGACGCTGTGGTCGTGTCGACCCAGCACGCTGAGTCCATCAGCCACGACGACCTGCGTGAGTACATCATCAAGGAAGTCATCGAGTCCACGATTCCGGCCAATTTGCTCGACAGCAACACGCGCTACTTCGTGAACCCCACTGGTCGCTTTGTCATCGGCGGACCCATGGGCGACGCCGGCCTGACCGGCCGCAAGATCATCGTCGACACCTACGGCGGCCACGGCAGCCACGGTGGCGGTGCCTTCTCGGGCAAAGACCCGTCCAAGGTCGACCGTTCCGCGGCATACATGACCCGCTACGTTGCCAAGAACCTCGTCGCTTCCGGCGCGTGTGACCGCGTCTCGGTGCAGCTGGCCTACGCCATCGGCGTTGCTGACCCCGTCAGCGTCATGGTCGACACCTTCGGCACTGGCAACGTCAGCGAAGAAGCACTCGTCGCCTGCGTGCGCGAGCTGTTCCCGCTCAAGCCCGCCGGCCTGATCAAGCACCTGGACTTGCTGCGCCCGATCTACCGTCCGACGGCGGCTCACGGCCACTTCGGCCGCGACATCTTCCCGTGGGAAAAGACGGACATGGCCGACAAGGTCAAGTCCTTCCTGGCCTAGAGACATTGGCGAGGCGGTCTTTCGGCCGCCGTCAGCAGGGCGAGACCCATCTCGCCCACGCAAAGGGGTGGCCCACATGCCACCCCTTCTTGTTTGGATCGGAAAGAAGGGCGAGACAGATCTCGCCCTCGACTCTTCGGATCAATGTTCGGTGTCGACCACATCGATGACGATTTTGACCGCAGTGGGCGCCGTGTATGGGTGCCCTGAAAGTGGGCTTTTGGCGCCGGTTCATGGGCTGCCGTTCAAACTTCCATCGCAGTCCGGCCGCAAAGCCCCGTTGCACGTTGTGGTCTGGCTCCCCGAGGCGTAGTATTCGCCCTTCTTCACGGCATGGAGTGCCAGAATGGCAATCCAAACCACCGGTGGGCACGTCGGCGGATTCCTTCAGACGCACCGCACCGACAACTAGCGGGTTGGCC
>CAYYHT010001155.1:0-1583 GCA_964471355.1 uncultured Enterobacteriaceae bacterium | reverse complement strand
TGGACCGCACCGTCGGCAGCTTCTCGTTCAACGAGACTGGCGGACCGCAAGCAGGTGCCCCCACCATCCTCGCGAGCTCGGCACTGCCGATCAACGTCGAGGAGGGCCGCAAGATGTTCTACAGCTCGGTCGACCGCCGCATGGCGGGCGAGAGCCAGGGCATCAGCTGCTCGACCTGTCACTTTGACGGCCGCAACGACGGCATCACATGGCCGTTCGCCGACATGGACCGCAACACGCCTTCGCTGGCCGGTCAGGTGTCCCGCACCACTCCGGTGACTTGGACCGACAACGTCGAGACGGTCGCTGACGAGGCACAGCTCACCTCCGGTGCCCGCATGGGCGGCAGCGGCATCAGTGACCATGAAGCCGGCCTTGTCGCCGCCTACATCGACTTCACCCGCCACGTCGACCGCGTCGAGCGCGGCGTGATCACTGACCAGGTCACCCTTGGTCAGCAGATCTTCGAGCGGGACGACGTCGGTTGCGCCACCTGTCACGTCGCCGACTCGGCGTTCACAGACACCCAGCTGCACCCAGTCAAGGGCAACAAGGCCACGCGCACCCCAACATTGATCGGCATCGGCGCATCGGCTCCATACTTCCACGACGGCTCGGCCTCGACCCTGCGCGGCGTGCTCGAGTACAGCCGCGACGGCGCCATGGGAGACACGTCCATGCTGTCCGGCAACGAGATGGACGCCCTCGAGGCATTCCTCAAGAGCCTGTAGTCACCGCCCCAGGTCGCGGCTGATCACCTGACTGCCTGCGGCCAAGGCCGTGCCCAGACATGCGGCGCCGACTGCGGCGACCGCAAGCTGAACACCTACGCCTTCAGACAGCAGCACCGACAACAGGTAGCCGCAGCCAAAGCTCGCGAAGAGAACGGCAAACCACACCACCTGTTGGGCGGTGCGTACATCTCGGGCCGTGCTGCTGATGACTGCGCAACAGGTGCCCAGGAACAGCGCCCAGAGCGGTCCTCCGACAAGGAAACTCACGCACCAAGCAGGGGACGGCGGCAGCGAGGCGGCGGCGGGCTGGGTGATCGGAAGCATCGCCATCGCGACAAAGGCCACTCCACTGATGAGCAAGTACGCGGCCATGGACGGCGCTATCGAGCCCAGCACCTTTCCCGCGAGCAGGTCAACGCGTCGGACCGGCGCCAACAACAGGAAGGGCAAGGTGTGGCTCTGGCGGTCATGCAAGAGGCTGTGCCCAGCAAGCACAGCACTGATGCCCATGAACTGGGTGAGCAACAGCCAGTTGGCGATGCTGACCACGCCGGCGCTCACCGTGCTCGCAAAGGTCGCCGGCTCGCTTCCAAGCACCGACGCCATCATAGTGACGCGCTCGGGGTCACGGGCAGCCACGTCGAGAAGGACGAGTGCCCCCACGCACAGTCCACTGATCAGCACGAAGGTCAGGGTGACCACGCCCAACATGACCGGTTGGCGGACTTGCTCCAGCCATTCCCGTCTCGCGATGTGCCAGATCTGACTCATAGGTGCGCCTTGTACAGCTGCAACAGCGTGCCCGATGGCGGAGCCCGGCGGTCCCCGGACTGGTCGACAAGCTGCACT
>CAYYHT010001154.1:0-1584 GCA_964471355.1 uncultured Enterobacteriaceae bacterium | reverse complement strand
CACGCCAGCTGATGTGTTCGACCTGTGGCGAGATGAGCACGGCACGGACGGCGATGAACTGCGAAAGCGACTCTGGGAGCATCAAGATGCTCTCGAGGACGAGCTGTGCGCTGAGCCTTCACCGCGGGACACCTGGGGACGCAGCAACGAACTGGCGATGGATGGGGCGAGCAAGTGCGGCTTCGAGAGCCACGCCACGACGCGCTATGTGAAGTCTTGCCAGGGCACCGGCCAGTGCCTTCAGGGCTGCATTGTGGGCGCCAAGCAGAGCCTGAACCTGAACTTCATGCCCGAGGTGCTGCAGCGCAAGGGCGACGTGGTCTCCTGCGCGCCGGTCGACCGGGTTGTGATCGACAAAGGCCGCGCGGTCGGCGTCACCGGCTCATTCCGGTTCCCGCCCTATGGACGGTGGGGTGCGCGCTTCGAGGTGAGGGCGCGCAAGGCGGTCATCGTCGCGGCTTCGGCGGTGGCGTCTCCCATTTTGCTGCAGCGCTCCGGGGTACGGCATCCGGCCTTGGGCCAGTACTTCCGTGCCCACCCCGGTGCTGCACTGATGGGCTGCTACGACAAGCCCGTCGACATGAACACCGGAGCCACTCAGGGCTGGGCGTCCATGGCATTTCGCATCGACCCAGGGGTCAAGCTCGAGACGCTGTCCTTGCAGCTGGGCATGACCGCTTCTCGCCTGGCCGGGGGCGGACGCAAGCTGATGGAGCGCCTGAAAGAGTTCCGCCACATGGCGATGTGGGTCGTGGCCGTTCGGGCCGAGACGGTCGGCTCGGTGCGACGCGGCCCGCTGGGCCCGATGGTCTTCTACAACATGTGTGAAGCGGACATGCGGCGCTTGCGAGCCGGCATGAGCAAGGTCGCCGAGATGCACTTCGCTGCCGGTGCCAACGCGGTCGTTCCGGGCATCTCGGGCCTGCCCTATCGACTGCGTCCCGACGAGCTTCACATGCTTCAGAACGCGCCGCTCGATCCACGGAAGTACGTCGGCATCCTGTCTCACCTGTTCGGGGGCTGCGTCTTTGGCGCCGACGAAGACCGGGCCGTCTGTGACGAGCGTGGCCGGGTGCGGGGGGTCGAGGGCTTGGTTGTCAGTGATGCGAGTGCAATTCCGACCACGCTGGGCGTCAATCCGCAGCACACCATCATGGCCCTGTCTCGACTGCGGGCCGATCAGCTGGTGGGCGTCGTATAGACACCCTGCTCGGTGACGGCCCAGTGCACGGGCAGGTCATGGGCCTCGGCGGGCAGATGGTCCACCCTCTGGCACTCAAAGAGCAGCGCCATGCGCCGCAGGTTGGGTGCCTGGGCCAGGGTCCGGTCGTAGTAGCCGGCGCCGTAGCCGATGCGCATGCCCGCATGATCAATGCCCAGGCAGGGAAGCACAATCAGCTCAAGCTGTGGCAGCGGCACAGTCGGGCAGGCCTCGCTGGGCTCGCGAACGCCGTAGTGTCCGGGCTGCAGCTGGCTGCGGTCGTCGATGGTTCTGTAGACCAACGGACTGTTCTTGGCGACCACAACCGGCAGCGCGACCCGTTTGCCATCCATGAGCGCCGCGTCGATCAGCTCGTCGGTGTC
>CAYYHT010001153.1:0-1588 GCA_964471355.1 uncultured Enterobacteriaceae bacterium | reverse complement strand
GCCATCAAGGCCGGTCCCTCCGTGGCTGCCCGGCCAGCGTCGGTCGCGAGTGTCGGACCTCAAGTCAAGCACGCGGCCAGTGCCCGGCCAGTGAGCGGTCCTCCGCGCGAGTTGGGGGGAGCGCCGTCGGGGTCCTTCCCCGCAGCATCTGTGGCGCCTGCTCCGGGTGGCCTCGATCGAGCCAAGCGTCCAAATCCAGTGGCCTCCCTCTCTGGTTCGAATCCAGTGGTGCCCGCGGCTCCGCGCGGAGGGCAGACCATCGTCGCGCCCGATGCCGCTGATCTGTTGGAAGCCCAGCTCGATGCACCAGCCGAAGAGCCCGAAGCGCCGCCTGCTCCAGCTGCAGAACCTGCACTCGCCCCGGTCTCGGCGGCGCCGCCAGCGCCGGCACCAAGTGCGGCCTCCATCGCCAATGTCGACCTGCCCGCACGGCCGAGCGCTCTCGATGCGGCCATGACAAAGACGGCGCTGTCCAAGCTCAAGAAGGACGAGCTCGTCGCCAAGCTACAGGCAGAGTACGAAAACCAGGTCGCGCTGCACGGACACATCGGTGATCTCGAGCGCAAACTGGCCAGTGCGAGGGCACGCGAGCGCGATCTGCTTGCTCTACTTGGCACGTGGCAGACCCGCGAAGACTGAACTCGGTTATGCCGGTGCCCTTGTTTTTAGAGGGCACACAATGAGCATCTACGACGACGTCAGCAGCCAGATGAAGGACGCCATGCGGGCCAAGGACAAGCCTCGGCTGGCCGCGCTTCGCAACATTCGCGCCGCATTCATTGCCGCCCAGAAAGAGGACGGCTCTGACAGCGTCTCCGACGAAGCGGCGATCAAGCTGCTGCGCACAGCCGCCAAGCAGCGCAACGAGAGCATCGAGGCCTTCGCCAAAGGGGGCCGCGACGAGCTCGCAGCCGCCGAGCGCGCCGAGCTCGGCGTCATCGAAGGGTTCCTGCCAAGCCTGGCAGATGAGGCCACCACCCGCGCGTGGGTGCAAGAGGCGATCGCTTCGTCCGGAGCGTCGGGCATGGGCGACATGGGCAAGGTCATGGGGCGCCTGATGGGTGCACACAAGGCCGAACTGAACGGCAAGCTGGCCAGTCGCCTCGTGCGCGAGCTTCTGGCAACATGAGCCTCGTCGTCGCCACCCACAATGGCCCGTTTCACGCCGACGACGTGTTGGCATGGAGCCTACTGACTGTGTTCGGCTCCGACCCGATGACGCTGGTCCGCACACGTGATGCCGCAAAGCTGCAGGCTGCCGACATGGTCTTCGATGTGGGGGGAGTCCTCGATCCGGAGCAATGCCGCTTTGACCATCACCAAGCCATCTACACAGGCGACAACAGCTCGGCGGGCATGGTCTTGCTGTGGCTCGAGAAGACCGAGCGCGTCTCGCCCGAGTTGGCGGCCAACCTGCGCCACCGCTTGGTGGACTATGTCGATGACGTCGACAACGGCCGCCGTGCTCCAGACGCGAATGTGCCCTGCTTCCCCAGCATCGTCGAAGCGCTCAACTCCCAGGCCGGCACGCTCGAAGAGTTCGACGAGGTGTTCGTGCAGGCCGCTCAGCTGGGCGAGGCCTACCTTC
>CAYYHT010001152.1:0-1628 GCA_964471355.1 uncultured Enterobacteriaceae bacterium | reverse complement strand
TCCACGGCGCTACGCCAACGACGTCGTGCTGTTCCGCAAGGGCGACCCCGGCACCGATCTGTACCTCGTCATCAGCGGAAAGGTCCGCATCGAAGTGGACGGCAAGGCGATTGTGACGCTCGGTCCAGGCAGCAACTTCGGCGAAATGGCCATGCTCGACGAGCCGATTCGCTCCGCCGATGCCATCGCTGCCGATGACGCCGAGTGCCTGCTCATCAGCCGTGAGTCTTTCTTTGCGCTGCTCAAGGGCAACCCCAAACTGGCCGTGAAGATCCTCTGGAACATGCTTCTGCGCCTGTCGGCACGACTGCGCACCACCTCCAGCCGCCTGACCGAGCTGACGCTACTGGCCGAATCCGCTGCCGGGCCTCAGGCCGAGCCTCCCGCCATCGACGAGCCGAACACTCAGGACGAGGAGTTTCAGCGGATGGTGCGCGAGCAAAACGAGCGCAACAACTAGCGCTAGTGCAGCGTCGCGCTAGGGCTTTGGTGTGCCCGCCGACGCGGTTCCGATTCCGCCGGAGTCGCTGTACAGGCTGTGGAACACGCGCTCGCTGCGCAAGCGGCCCTCACAGCCGTCCCAGGACAGCCACACGAAGTGCGCCTTGCCCTTGATCTGGTCGTAGCGAACAAAGCCCCAGACTCGGCTGTCGAGCGAGTTGTCCCGGTTGTCACCCATGACGAAGACGTGGCCCGGAGGCACCGTGACTTCGTCCATGTTTCGCAGGCTGCCTCGGTGAATCGACGACAGCGTCTCGTGCTGCATGTTGCCAAGGTCTTCGACGAAGTGCTTGGTGCGGTGCTCGCGGCACTCTTTGTCGATGAAGCCGTAGTGACCCGAGAACTTCTGATCCTGGATTTCGCCGTCGACGATGACCTTGCCGCCTCGGACGCGCAGGCGGTCTCCGGGGATGCCGATGACGCGCTTGATGTAGTTCTGCTGCTGGTTCATTGGGTAGCGGAACACGATGACATCGCCGCGATCGGGGTTGCCCCAATCAAGCAACTCGTAGCGCGGGTAGATCCAAAACTGGTCCAGGAACGGAATCTCGACGCCCGTCGCTGGCACCATCGCGCCGTAGCTGCTCTTGGTCACCAAGACGTGGTCGCCAATGAGCAGTGTCGGAACCATTGAGCCCGAGGGGATGCGGAACGGCTCGAAGATGTAGGTGCGGATGAGCAGTACGGCCAACAGGGCAGGGCCCCAAGTCCGCAAGAACTCGCGAAACCAGCTGGGCTTCGGCATGGTCGGTTCCACCGTGCTTGCGGCGGGCGCTTCTGGCTGATCCGACAACAAATCCCCTGTCCAACGACCATCCGGCTCTATCGGGGTTCCCCCCCCTGGTCCACCGGCTCGACACAAGGGGACATGACGAATGGGCCCGCCGCGCGTAGCCTTGGCCCATGACCGTCCACATCGATGACCTGCTGCGTGCCTTCGCACAGCCCGGAACCAAGACCCCCGATGAAGACGGATGGAGAGGAGCGTCGATCGCAGCGGTCGTCACGGCCGAGCTCGATTTCCTGTTCATTCGCCGCGCAGTCGTCGAGGGAGATCCATGGAGCGGTCACATTGCCTTCCCCGGCGGAAAGCGCGAGCCGTCCGACGCCGATGACCGTGCGGCCGC
>CAYYHT010001151.1:0-1629 GCA_964471355.1 uncultured Enterobacteriaceae bacterium | reverse complement strand
CAGCTCCCACCGCACGGGCCGCCTCGTCGAGCTCGATGCCCAAGGTCAGCAGCACGCCGACGGCAGCGGTCAGGTTTTGGGCGTTGTAGCGACCGAGCATAGGCGTCTCAAAGGTGGCGGATCCGACGGGTGTCACCAGTGCAATGCGCATGCCGGCCGACGTGGTGCTCAGCTCTGCAATGCGCAGGTCCGCGTCCTGGGCGAATCCATACAGCCAGCGGTCATCAGGAGGCCGCATCGACGCCCACTGTGCGTCATCTGCACAGAGCAGCGCGCGGGGTGGTCCGCCGGCATCTCTCAATAGGTCGGTGAACAGCAGCCGCTTGGCATCGCGGTATGCCTCGACGGTGCCGTGGTAGTCGAGGTGGTCCCGGCCCAGATTGGTGAACACCGCGCAGTGGAATCCGATGGCCGCGACACGATGCTGCACAGTGCCGATGCTTGAAACCTCGATCGCAACGCTGCTGACGCCCTGATCTCGCATGGCTGCCAGCAAGTCCTGCAGGTCATCGGCCATGGGCGTGGTCAGCGCACTCTCGACCGGCGTGCCGTTGATCATCGTTCCGGTGGTGCCCACGCGACCCGAGCCGACTCCGAGGTGGCGCAGGGCCTCATCGATGATCGTGGTGACTGTGGTCTTGCCGTTGGTTCCCGTGACCCCGACCACCTTGACCGAAGCCGAAGGCATGCCATTCACCGCAGCGGCGAGCTGGGCCAGCGCCAGGCGAGTGTCTGCAACCACAACACGGACGGTACCAGCCTGAACAGCCACCTCCCGTTCCACGACCACGGCGGCACAGGCCAGTTCGGATGCAAACTCGTGCCCGTCAAAGCGAGTGCCCGTCAGGGCCACAAACACATCGTCCGGACCCACCTTTCGGGAGTCACGGGTGACGGCCAGGACATCGCGATCCAGTGATCCATCGACATCCAGCGCATCCACATGTGCGAGGACAGCACTGAGTTTCATGGGAGGTGGCTGGTTGTTGGGGGAGGGTTGAGGGAGGGCTAGTCAGGGCCGGGGAGGCCCTTGGGGGGTGCTTCTTTCTACCACGGAAGGGGGCTCGTCTGCGACCGGAGAGGTGACGACGACCAGGGCGATGATCGAGTTTCGGGCGGGACGTCGGATGACGCCGTTCGAATGCCAGAGCGACAGGGACGTTCAGGCGATGATTCGAGGCGGGATTGGCGGAGCTTTTGGTCCCTCCATCCAGCCGCAGGCGAGCCTAGGGGAAAGATTTCAACGGAAGACGACAGACAAGGATCCGCCAGCGGGCAATTGCTCACCGGCGGCGGGAGATTGGGACACGGCAACGCCCGTGCCTTCGATTTCGAGGGTCAGGCCAGCCCCTTGAAGTCCGGCGAGGACTTCACGCACTGGGCGGCCGGAAAGATCAGGCACCGACCATCCATTGTCGGCCCATGCAAGCCGAATCGGCTCGTGCTCGGGAGCACTCCAAGCTGGGGCCTCGTCGGATGGAGGCTCGATCAACTCGGGATTGGGGGCAATGCCCATCTGTCGCATGGCATGAGCGGCGATCTCGGCGAAGGCCGGACCGGCGACGGTGCCTCCATAGCTTTTTTCCTTTGTTGCCTCGTCCACCGAGACCACGATGGCAATCTTGGGGT
>CAYYHT010001150.1:0-1633 GCA_964471355.1 uncultured Enterobacteriaceae bacterium | reverse complement strand
CAGCGGGCCCGACCGAGGCGCCCACCACGCCTCGCCGTCTTCGCTCTTGACCCGAACCTTGAGCGCCCCGGCGGACCAGTCCAGCGGCACAGCCACGCTGTTGGGACCCTTGGCCAGCTCGGTCTCGGTGCTGGCGACTGCAAAGGGAATGCCGGCGACTTCAACCGTGCGTGCGCCCTCGCCGATGTCCTGAAGGGACAGCTCGCCGGCGATGGTTCTGCCCAGTGGAATGCCGTCGAGAGAGACTTCCGCGCCATTGACCGGATGGCCGTCGGGATCGGTGACGGTCACCAACAGATCGGCCTCACCGGCCTCGACACCATCGATGACCAAGTCCACATCCAGCAGGCGCCTGGAGTCGGCGGGCACAGTCAGAGAGCGGGCCAGCAAGCCATAGGTCGGCGACGTCAGCAGGACCTGCCAGTCTCCGGGTCCCACAGAGGTGATGCCCTCTCCGACATCGGAGAGGTTGAGAGGCGTGACCTTTCCGGGTCCCATGAAGCGCGCGACGGCGTCGTCCACGGGCTTGCCGGACTTGGTGCGTGCGTGGACCTGCAGCGTTCCGGGAGCCCAGTCGATCGTGACCAGCTTCTCTTGCACACCGTCGACCAGGAAGACGCCCACATCGTCGATTGTGCGGCGCATGTCGCCGCGGACCGACAGCGTTCGAGCGCCGACGTTCAGGTTGGGCAGCTTCATGTTGCCGCCGGTCGAGGTCGCACCGAAGGACGCGCCATCGAGCAGCACCTCGACACCATCGGCCGGGCGGCCATCGGGGTCGACGATCTTGAGATCGAGGGTGGCGTCACCGTCCTCGGAGACCAGCACGACGTCGACGATGGTCAGCGCGGTGCGGTCTTCGGGAACCAAGATGTCGCGAGACTGCAGCCCATAGGTCGGGGACAACACGAGCGCTGTCCAGTTGCCGGGGCGCAGCACGAACACGCGCTCGCCGGTGGCACCCAGCTGCGCCGGAGCCAGTCGGGAGGGGCCAATGAAGGTGACCGTGGCATCGCCGACCGGGCCGTCGGGAATGCGTGCGACGACCTGAACCGAGCCAGGCAGGCGCCGCATCAGGGGCTCGATGGGATTTTCGCCCGCCGCCAGCACCGTCTCGGTGGCCACAGCCTGGAACTCGTCGTGAATGACCTCGATGCGGTGCTGTCCGGCGGACAGGCCGCTGATGCTGATCATGCCCCCCGATGCCGTGGCACCAAATGGCGCTCCGTCGATGCGAATGATCGCACCCTCGACTGCATTGCCCTGGTCGTCCAACAGCGCGAAGGTCAGCTCGGCGCCGCCCTCGTCGGCATGTAGAATGACGTCCACCTGCTGGATTTCAGAGTCGCCGGCCTGAATGCCAAAGCTGCGGGTCTGGCTGCCAAAGCCTTCAGCTCTGATGACCCCTGTCCAGTCGCCGGGAACCAACTCGAAGCTGGAGACGCCGTCGGCGACCGCAAAGGGACTGCCCTGCACACCATCCATGGCGATCGTGGCGTCGATCGGCGTGCCCTTTTGGTCGCGAACGCGAACGCGAATCGGGGTCGGCTGCCAGTCGAGTGCGACAGCAAAGAGCTGATCCTCATCTTCGTCGGGGGCGTCCGCACGTTTATGCTCAGCACGGAGAGAGCAC
>CAYYHT010001149.1:0-1634 GCA_964471355.1 uncultured Enterobacteriaceae bacterium | reverse complement strand
TCGCTGCTCACGCTGGCTTGGGCGACCGATGCGGCACGGACGGTGGTACCCCGACCGCAAGACTCGGGTCGTTCGGGCTGGGCGAGGGGAGTGGCGAGGACCCACTCCGCACGAGACGCTGTGGACCGACGGCACCACGGTCGATCTACAGGGAGACATCGAGCACTTCCCGTATCGAAGCCTCGGCGAACACCTGCGCAGCATCGATCGCTACAGCGCTCTTGCAGCCGATTCCATGCATGAACAGGGGGTGCGTGCGCGCTGGTTCGACGTGGCGTTGCGGCCCCCTCTACATTTTGCAAATGCCGTTCTACTTCGAGTGGGTTTTGCCGACGGACCGGCCGGAGTCGCGGTCGCGGGCTTGGGAGCCGGGTACACCGCGCTGAAGTGGGGGCGCCTGTGGCGGCGGAATCGTCGCTGAATATCGCGCTTGTTTTGCGCCGTTTCGGCGGTTCGGGGGGCACCGAGAAGTACGCCCATGATTTCGCGGGCTGGCTCGCTGCTCAGGGACACGAGGTGCATGTCTACTGTGCGGTCGCCAGCGGTCCGCCCGTCGATGTGGCGGTACACCGCATCGGTGGCGACAGCCTGTTTTCCTTCTGGCGTGCAAGTCACTCGGTGCCCGGGCACGAGCAGCACGACGCGTTGATGGGCTTTGGCCGAAGTCATCGACATGATATTTTCCGAGTCGGAGGAGGGGCACATGCGCGCTGGGCGCAGATTCGTGACCAAACAGCCCTCTCCAGGCTGAGGTCGGCTTGGTCCTTCCGCGAACAATTTCACCTGCGGGCCGACCGCCACGCGTGCCGAAATGCGCGCTGGGTTGTGGCAAATAGCCAGATGGGTGCGCGGGATGTGGCCGAGCACTACGGCGTCGGAATGGACCAGATTCGGGTGATTCGAAACGGCGTGGACTGCGCCCGGTTCCGGTTTGACGAGGAAAGCAGGGCGTCGGCCCGCCGCGAGTGGCGGGTGCCTGAAGGGGGCCGGGTCGCGCTGTTCTTGGGCAGTGGATTTCAGCGGAAGGGCCTGGACACCGCCATTGACGCATTCGACCAAGCATCCCTCGCGGGCGACCGACTGGTGGTGATTGGAGAGGATCGGCATGCGCCACGGTGGCGGGAACGCGCTCACCAGCGGCTCGGTACGCGGCTGGTCTGGGCCGGGCCGACCGCTCGGCCAGAACATTGGCTCTGCGGTGCCGATGCGATGCTGCTTCCGACTCGCTATGATCCCGCTGCCAACGCAACGATCGAGGCATTGGCCACTGGCGTGCCCCCGGTGACCACCTCGCGCGATGGAAATGGCGAGATCGTGCCCGACCCCAGGCTTGTGGTCGATGTCGATGCCGGTGTCAGCGCATTTGCCAGCGCGTTGCGCTATGCATGGTCCGCGCGGGCCGACCTTCACGCGTCCTGTCGGGCCACGGCAGAGGCTTGGCCCGTTTCTCGCAACGGCAAGTCCGTGGTGGCGATCCTCCGGCAGGTGGTCGCGGAGAGGAGTGGATGAGCAACAGCGACGACAAGGTAGAGAGCAAGGCCGCGGGACCCGGGTGCATGGCCCGCTTGCTGCGCGTGGGGCTCGCCCTCGCTGCCGTAGCGCTCGTGATGTCGGCCCCCCTCGTGTGGGCAGTC
>CAYYHT010001148.1:0-1635 GCA_964471355.1 uncultured Enterobacteriaceae bacterium | reverse complement strand
AACCACTGCTTCGTCGCGCTGCTCAAGGTCGCCATGCAGCGGAAGGGCGTCGGCACCCCAAGCTGCCAGCATCTCGGCGACGTCCTGGCACTCGCGCTTGGTCTCGCAGAACACCAATGCCGGAACAGGCTCGCGGCTTGCCAGCACATCGTGCAGGGCGCGGTCGCGGTCGACGCGGTCGCACAGCACCACGCTCTGGCGCAGCACCAGCTCGTCGACCAGTGCGCCGGCCCCCACCACGACGGGGTTGCGCTGAATGCGAGCGCTCAGCTGGGCCATCACCGCCGGCCAGGTCGCCGAGAACAGCAGGGTCTGCCGGTCGTCCGGCGCGTAGCCCAAGATGCCGTTCACCTGGTCCTCAAAGCCCATGTCCAGCATGCGATCGGCCTCGTCGAGCACGACCATGCGCAGCTGTGTGAGGTCGAGGCGTCCAAGCTCGACGTGCTGAAGCGTGCGTCCTGGTGTACCGACAATGACATGCGCACCGGCCTCGAGTGCGTCTCGCTGCGGCCTGGACGGGGAGCCCCCGGTCAGCGTGATGATGCGCGTGCCCTCGAGTCCCACTGCCAGTGACCGCAGTGTGCTCGTGAGCTGCTGGGCGAGCTCGCGCGTCGGACTCAGCACCAGAACCTGAGGATGCCGACTGGCGACGTCCAAGCGCTGCAGCAACGCCAGACCAAATGCGGCGGTCTTGCCACTGCCCGTTCGGGCATGCCCAACCAGATCGCGCCCGTCGACAGCCACGGGCAGCGCCTGGGCCTGGATGTCCGTCATGGCCCTAAAGCCCAGTCTGTCCACCCCAACGAGCAGCTCTGGCCGAAGCGGAAGCGTGTTGAATGGCGCGGTCGTATCGGCCTTGTTGTCACCCATGGTGGTGGCTTACCATGCCCAACCCAAGGACACCGCGTGGACCATCTCGAAAATCTAAAGTTCGTCAACTACGCCATGATTGTGCTGAACCTGCTCATGGCCGCCGCAGTGGTCGCTGCGGGGGGGCTGCAGGTCTTCTTGCTGTACCTCGCAGGCGAAGTCGCAGTGGGCGCGTACATCGCCCCGGTGTGCGTGCCGGTGACCATCGGCTTTGTCTTGTTCCTGATGGCCTATATGCACCTTCAGACCGGCGTCCGCGTGGTCTGGGGAGGCGGCCGTTCGCTGCAGACGGTCATGGCGATTCTGAGCATGTGCAACTGTCCAATCGGCACGTTCTATGCGGCCTATGCCATCTGGGTTGTCTGGATCGGCGAAGAGTCCTACCGGGAATTCGAAGACTAGGCAGACGCCGTGAAGCGCTCGTTCTTGGAATTGCCCGTCGACATCGATGTGGAGGCGCTGCGCAGCGACGTCGCGGGCTTGCCGAGCCAGGCCTGGACGGACAGCTACTGGCCCACTGTGCACGGCTCGGTTCAGCTTGTGCTGCTGCGCGGCGGCATCACCAAGAGCAAGTCTGACTTTCTGTGTACCCACGTCATTGACCATCCGGTGCTGCAGACTGTCCCCCATTTTCGGTCCTTGATCGCCCGGGATGGCCCCTTCGGGGGCTGCCGCTATGCGTTTCTCTTTCGCATGGAGGCCGGCGGCATGGCGACCATGCACACCGACGCGCGCCAGGTGTGGACGACCCACCATCGAATCCAC
>CAYYHT010001147.1:0-1637 GCA_964471355.1 uncultured Enterobacteriaceae bacterium | reverse complement strand
CCGAGGTGTGGATGCGCCCCTGAGACTCGGTGGCCGGAACGCGCTGTACCCGGTGGACGCCGGATTCGAAGCGGAACAAGTTGTAGGCCGCGTCGCCGCGGACACCGGCGACGATTTCCTTGAAGCCCGCAAGCGTCTTGCCGCTGCCCCCGCCGACCGTGATTTCACTGCGGCTGATGACCTCGAGTTTGAGTCCGTTGACGTCTGCAAAGCGTGAGTACATGCGGTACAGGTCAGCGGCAAAGAGCGCCGCTTCATCGCCGCCAGTGCCTGCGCGGACCTCGAGCAGGATTGGGCGTCCCTCGTACGGGTCCTTGGGCAGCAGGGCCAGCCGAAGGTCGGCTTTGGCTGTCTCGATGGCGGGCTCGAGCTCATTGATCTCGGCGCGGGCCATCTCGCGCATGTCTTCGTCGTCGTCGCTGGCCATTTCTTTGGCTTCGTCGAGATCAGACAGCAGTTTTTGGTAGGCGTGAAACGCCGCGACGATGCCTGTGACGTGGCTGTGCTCGCGGCTGACTTCGCGCATGCGGCTGCCGCTGCTGAGGACCGAAGGGTCCATCAGCATGCGATCAAGCGTCTCGAGGCGAAGCTCGAATCTTTCGAGGCGGTGCAGCATAGGGAGTCCCTATTCCGACGCGGCCTCTTCTGCCTTGGCTTCGGCAGCTTCGTCTTCGGGCTCTTCTTCGCGCTTGAAGCCGTACTTGCGGTAGTAGCGGTCCACGCGGCCTTCGATGTCCATGATCTTCTGGTTGCCGGTGTAGAACGGGTGGCTCTGGCTCGAGATGTCGATGACGACGAGTGGGTACTCGGTGCCTTCGAACTCTGCGGTCTTGTCGGTCTCAATCGTGGAACGAGTCAAGAACTCAAAGTCACAGGAGATGTCCCGGAACACGACGTGTCGGTACTCGGGATGGATATCGGCCTTCATTGGATACTCCGGGCGGCGTGCGAGGTTGGGCAGCCGTGCAAGCTAGGTCAAACCTGTCGTCATTGACGGATCGGGTTTGACCGAGATCAGGAAACGCCTAGTTTCCCGTTTTGGCGCCCTTGTCAAGGGTCGATGGACCACTGATCAGAGCGACGAGAGCGGTTCCGTCTTCGACGACATCGCCTGTGAGGCCCGCACGCCAGCGCGTGGCGAACTCTTGCTCTTCTTCGGTGAGCAGGCGTTCCGGGCGGCGATTGCCCGAGTGATGCACGTCAATTGGGGGGCGAATTCCGCGCTCTGCGAGCTCACGGGACAGGGTCAGTTCCCAGTTCACGACATCGCGTAGATCTTCGAGAAGGGTCTTGTCGGTGCGGCTCGTGCTGTCTCCGCTGACCACTCCGATCACGGTCAGGCTGCCGCCTTCTTCGAGGGCGCGAGCGGCGCCCATATAGCGACGGATTCGGTGCAGGGCCGCGGTGTCAATGCCGCCCATCACCCGGCCGCTATGGGGCAGCTCGGCGAGACAGGCGCGCAGCAGGCGGGTCAGGGAGTCCACGAGCAGAACGACATTGTCGCCATGTTCGACCTTGCGTCTGGCGCGCTCGAACACGATGTCGGCGACCTGCAAGGTGCGGGCAGGGGGCTCGTCAAATGGCGTCGCGACCACTTCGGCCGTCGTCGACGAGGCCCACTCCTGAATTTCTTCGGG
>CAYYHT010001146.1:0-1651 GCA_964471355.1 uncultured Enterobacteriaceae bacterium | reverse complement strand
AAGTCCTCGACGGACTGCATGAGCGCATCGTGCTCGGCAGCGGTCCACGCGTCGGTCGGGTGCAGGCCGTTCAGCTTGCCGACGTAGCGCATGATCGCGGTCGACTGCGCGATGCGGCGACCGTCTTCATTGAGCAGTGGCAAGCCAGCGAAGGGCACGGTTGGCTTGAGGTCGGACCACTGCCCGCGAGCGAGCCGGTTGTCCTCGAATGCCACGCCGGCGATCGATAGCGCAAGTCGGCATTCCAGGCCTCGGGAGCCGTCAAAGTCGAAGTAGGTCAGTGTCGTTGTCATGGTGTGCCCCTAGGTGAGACCCGCACCATAAGCACGAGTTGGGGCCATGGTCAGCTAGTCTTGCTGATCGGTGTGCGTCACCAACCGAATTCCCCGGCCCACAAACTCGATGCGGCGCTCGCGAAACAGCCCGCCCACCGCGAACTTGAACATCTTCTTGCTGATCTGAAGCCGCTGCCGAATCTGCTCTGGCGGGCTCTTGTCATTGAGAGGCAGAAAGCCGCCCTCTTCATCGAGGGCGCGAAGCACTGCACCCAGGGCCTCGTCCGCCTTGCTGCGCAAGCCCTTGCGCAGGGTCACATCGAGCCGGCCATCGGGGTCCACGGCCTTGACCCATCCGGTGTGCCGGTCGCCCTCGCGCAGGTTTACGAAGGTATCGTCGCGGTACATCATGCCGGCGTAGCGATCATCGACGATGACCCGAATGCCGACCTCGTTGAAGCCGTAGACCATCACCTCGACCTGCTGACCGACCTTGACGGCCGACACATCGCGGTCGAACAGCTTTCCCAGCTTGGTGGCCCCAATCAGCCGACCGTTGAGGTCCAGGCAGATCGCCACCACGGCCCACCGGCCCACATCGAGGGTGTGGTGCTGTGCGCGCGCCGGCACCAGTAAGTCCTTCTCGAGTCCCCAGTCCATGAAGGCGCCGTGGGGAACGACGTCGACAACCTTGAGGCGTACAAACTCGCCCACCACCCCCGCGGGCTTGTCGGTCGTCGGCACGGGCTCGCCATCCGAGCGGTTGTAGAGGAAGACCCGAACCGTGTCGCCGACCTGTGTGCCCTTGGGCACTTCGATGGACGGAAGCAGCAGCTCAGGAGTGTTCTCATCGCCGCCGAGGACCGCTCCGTCAGGCTCGAACCGCAGCACATTCAGCTCGTTGTATTCGCCGATCTCAATCATGGACTCTGACTAAGTCATCACGGCCAACTAGCGCACCATGATCATGCCGGGGTCGGCGGAAAGGACAGGAGGATCATCGATCGGCGACACCGAAGAGGTGATCAGCGGCACCGACCCGAATGACCCCGACGACCCGAGGACGGCGACACGGCAGATTGAAGCGGCAATCACCGCGCCGACATAGGTAGTCGGGCTCAAACCCCAGGGACTTCCATTGCGCGCTCGAATTCTTCTGCCCATCGCCGCACTCTCATTGATGGCCCCCAAGTGCGGGAAAGAGGACATCACCTGGCAGATCGACGATCTGCTCATCGAAACAACGGTCGGCGCGAGCTTTCCGGTGGGACTGACCATCACACCCAAGCCCGGCAGCATCGTCTCGATGGAGTTCACCTTCGCTGCTGACTCAGTGACGTGCGACCCCAACCCCATCGCGGTTTCCGCAACAGAGG
>CAYYHT010001145.1:0-1654 GCA_964471355.1 uncultured Enterobacteriaceae bacterium | reverse complement strand
CATGGGCCACCGAAGCAGATTGTCCGAGTCGATGCAGCAGCTACTGACTCCGGAAGTGCTCGCTGGATTTGCTGCGGTGGACGCGGGCGAAGCACCCCCATAAGCGTCCTGCCCGCTTGGAGTGACCTTGTCCAAACACCGCGTCGCCGTCCTCGGCTCCGGCCCCGCTGGCTTGACCGCCGCCCTGTACCTGTCTCGCGCAAACCTCGCCCCAGTGGTCTTCGAGGGCATCGAACCCGGCGGGCAGCTGACGACAACCACAGACGTCGACAACTTCCCGGGATTCGCCGAAGGCATCATGGGCCCAGAGTTGATGGAGCAGATGAAGAAGCAGGTCACCCGCTTCGGCACCGAGTTCTCGTACGACGAGATCTACTCCTGTGACTTCAGCCAGCGGCCGTTCAAGCTGACCACGTCGACAGAAGAAGTACATGAGTTCGATGCCGTCATCATCGCTACGGGTGCCACGGCCAAATATCTGGGTCTCGAAAACGAGATGAGGCTGCGGGGCTACGGCGTCTCGGCGTGCGCCACCTGCGACGGTTTCTTCTTCCAGAATGTGCCCGTTGTCGTTGTCGGCGGTGGCGACTCGGCCATCGAAGAGGCCACCTTCCTGACCAAGTTCGCCAGCAAGGTTCTGATGTTGCACCGCCGCGACACCCTGCGTGCCAGCAAGATCATGCAGCAGCGCGCCTTCGACAACGACAAGCTAGAGATCGTCTGGAACACCGTCGTGGTCGACGTCCTAGGCAAGGACAAGGTCGATGGCATTCGGGTCAAGGACACGATCACCGGAGAAGAGCGCCACATCGAGTGCGCCGGCTTCTTTTTGGGCATCGGGCACACGCCCAACACCCGAGCCTTTGGCGACCAGCTCGACAAGGACGACAGCGGCTACCTCATCACGGCGGCCGACCGCAGCATGACCAATGTGCCGGGCGTATTCGCTGCGGGCGATGTGCAGGACACCATCTACAAGCAGGCCATCACCGCGGCCGGCAGCGGCTGCATGGCTGCGATGGACTGCGAACTCTGGCTCGAAGAACAGGACTGATCACTTCGGGGGCGTGCCGCTCTCGGCCCGCTCTTCGAGGTCGTCGAACAGGTCTTCGCGGAAGCCACCAAGTCCTTGGCCTTCGCGCAGCAGGTCGATCACCCCGACCATTGTCACGGGCAGAAAATACAGAGCCCACAACGCGAGCGCCATGGCCTCGCCTTGGCCTGTGCTTGCTCCCCACAGGCCCATGGCCTCTTCGAGCACGACCTGAAACAAGCCGATGAAGCCCGGCGCCTGTGGAATCGCGACGCTCAAGATCACAGCGGTGTTGATGAAGAGCGCCGAGATGTTGGGCACATCGAGGTGGAATGCCCAGAATGCGCACAGCACACCAAAGTAGCCGTTCACCCAGATCAAGGCAGTGGTCAATAGCGCCGGAATCAGGCGCATGGGATTGCCCACCGCCGCCAGTCCGGCCACGAGCGCGCGAAATTGGTCGAAGACGCGAATGCGCATGGGTTTTGGCAGCGGCTTGATCATCGACAAGAAGGCCCGCTGGGCGCCACGTGTACCCAGCAGCACCGTCATGCCGAGCAACACGATGCCGCCCGCCCCAAGCGCCATGCCCACACCACGGAACTTCCCGATGGTTTCGCC
>CAYYHT010001144.1:0-1655 GCA_964471355.1 uncultured Enterobacteriaceae bacterium | reverse complement strand
TGGGTGGGCGAGGCGAAGCTCGCCCCTCCTTGCCCCCGAGCTTCGTCTCGCCGACGACTGAATGGGTGGGCGAGGCGAAGCTCGCCCCTCCTTGCCCCCGAGCTTCGTCTCGCCGACTACCTGACGAACAGGGCCACACCGTTGTGAGAGCCCTCGCCGGTTCCGCTGCTGTGCCGCTGGCGGCGCAGCGATTCGGAGCCCCAGCCGTCTTGGTACTCGTCATTGCTCTCGAGTGACGTTCCAAGCCCAGAAACCGCCAGATTCATGTCTGTGGTGCTGTAGCAATCCCAACTCCACGTGTCGCCGTTGTCGTCGGCGGTCTCGTCGTTCCACGCCACGTCATTGCCGATGCGCATGCTGTTCCAGCTGCTGCTCGCGTTGATCGAGAACGCAGTCATCGGACGGTCCAAACAGATCGTGGTCGGCGCCCCGTAGCCCATCAGTTCTTGCGGCGATTGCTCGCCTGCTCGGTAGGTCATGTCCGCGTCGGAGAGGGTCTGAAAGCGCTCCAACAAGGTGCTGCCCGCGAGTCCGGGCATTTCCAGCGAGGACCAGTTGCCGGTCTCTTTGTCGATCAGCAACACATGGCCGTCGCTGGCCACGTACTCGTTGAAAGTGAAGTGTTTGGCGTCGGCATCGGTCAGGCTGGCCGGAGCGGTGTCGTTGAGCACCGTGTTCGTGGTCCAGTGGGTGGAATAGTAGCCAAACAGCGGGTCGTTGGCGACGCTCGACGAGACCTGCAGTGCCAGGGTCCAGCCACCGCCGTCATAGAACATGTTGCAGTAGACATCTTCGATTCCGGTCGCTGAGCCGACGCCACCGGCCGCGACCTGGTAGCGGCCATTTCCGACGTTGTACGGCCCGTCTTTGATGTCTAGGCAGCTGATGCCGGACGGGCACCCCTTGTCTTGATCGGGGGTCATGCCAATGCTGGCGTCGTTGCAGTCGCTGCCTCCGCAGGCTCCCCGAGAATATCCGTCGCCATCGGCGTCTTCGTCCACAGCGCCATCGCAGTTGTGGTCGGTGTCGTCACAGACCTCTGGGGCGCCCGGGAAGTACAGGTCGTCCCCGTCGTCGCAGTCGCCAAGCTCGAGCGTGGGCTGAAGATGGGTGCTGACGCAGGCCGTCTCGGCGGTCGCCACCAGACCGAACCCGTCTTCATCGTCGTCGTGGTACCAGACGGTCAGCGGGTGGACCAGGATGTTGCCGTCATCGCAGTCGGACTTGTCGAGCACGTGATTGAGCGGCGCCTCACAAGCAGCCACGGGTGTGGCCGAGGCGTCTCCATAGGTGTCCCCATCGGTGTCTGGGAACCAGTCCTCGGTCTGGCCAACGGGCTCGTGAATGTCAGCATCGTCGATGAGGCCGTCGCAGTCGTCGTCGATGTCGTTGCAGATCTCAGCAGCCCCCGGATTCACTTCGGGCAGCAGGTCGTCGCAGTCCTCGATGTTGTCGGTGAAGCCATCGGGTTCTGTGCAGGAGTTCTCGGTCAACCCTCCGGGGTCGCCATACCCATCGCCGTCGTAGTCCGAGAACCACTCGGGAGCCGATTCATCGGTCAGGCCGTCGCAGTCGTTGTCGGCGCCGTCGCACTCTTCCGTGGCGCCGGGGAAGGAGGTGAGATCGGTGTCGTCGCAGTCGCCGGTGTCCATGAC
>CAYYHT010001143.1:0-1656 GCA_964471355.1 uncultured Enterobacteriaceae bacterium | reverse complement strand
CGACTGGGACCAGACCATCGCCACCTGGGAGCGGACGCTCGAGCTCGACCCCGAGCACCGGGCCGCCAAGACCTGGCTTCCCCAAGCCCAGGACAACAAGGCCGGAACCGCCAAGCCGCTGGGCACAACAGGCCTGCGGGTCAAGATGAACATCGAGAGCCGGCCCGCAGACGCGCCCATCAAGCTCAAGCTGATCGCGCGCTTTCAGAACTACCGGCCCAGCACCACCGCCCCCGACAACCACGACACAGACGTGCAGAGCCCCAAGTCGGCCCGCTTCCTCGCAGACGGCAGCAAGGTCTACATCAACAGCCTCGAGGGCAAGCGCACCATCGTCTACAACCCGCAGACCCTCAACAAAGAGCGGGTCATTCACCACCTGTTCGACGCCGACGACAAGGGGCTGTTTAGCGGCGAGACCACCGTCTATGGCTACCCCTACTACCGGCATGGCGAGGGCGGCGATGACAACCTGTTCGGTGGCAAGCCCGTCGAGAGCAACCTGTCCCACAACGACAAGTACCTGTGGGTGCCCTACTACCGGCGCGACTTCGACATCGGTGCCCGCAGCCCGTCGGCGGTGGCCATCATCGACACGGCCACCGACACCATCGTGCGGGTCATGCCGACCGGTCCGATTCCCAAGTACATCGCCATCTCGCCAGACAACAAATGGGCCGCGGTCAGCCACTGGGGCGACAACACCGCAGCACTGATCGACATCTCATCGCCCGACCCCATGGTTTGGAAATACAACACCGAGCGCTTGGTGGTCGAGAAGATCTTGGACCAGTCCAAGCTCGGGGGCGACCGCGATTCCTCCTGTGGTTTCTGCTTGCGAGGCACGGTCTTTACCCCCGATAGCAAGACGCTGCTTATCGCACGCATGGGCTCGGGAGGCGGATTGGCCGCGTTCGATGTGGTCAGCGGCAAGTACTACGGCAGCCTGCTTGGCATGAAAGAGACGCCGCGGCACCTCGTCATCGACCACGGCTACCTGTACTTCTCGTCCAACCGCTCGGGCTACGTCAGCCGCATGAAGCTGGACAAGGTCATGGAGCACTTCGCCGCCGCCAAGGGCGAGCGTCTGGACGTCAGTGGCTTCGAAGAGGTCTACGTCGGCGGAGGAGCGCGAACCATCGAGCTGTCCCCGGACGGTCGATGGATCTTCGCCGCGGTCAACGGCCGCGCCGAGGTCGTGGTCGTGGACTCGACGACCATGACGGTGGCAACCCGCATTCGCGCCGACAGCTACACCGTCGGCCTGGCGGTCTCGCCTGATGGCAAGCAGGTGTGGACCACGTCCCAAGGCAAGCGCAGCAAGGGCGGCAACAGTGTCTGCGTCTTCAGCGTCGAGGTGGCGGAGTGACGACCTAGTCGTCGCTCCACACCGCTTCGATCCACGGAGCCGCGACCTGTAAATGCTCGGCATAGCCATTGGTATCGAAGTGGGTCCGGCGCCGATCGACGACCAAAACGACCGTCTTTCCCGCCACCTGCATGCGCTCGATAGCAGCCTCAGTACCGGCGATGGAGATCACCTCGTCGTTGCGGCCGTGGATGGCATAGACGGGCATGTCACCCCACTTTGCGTCGTTTCCAAGGGGGTCCCCGGCCAACGCCACAGCCACCGAGAATCGGTCCGGGAACTTCGCC
>CAYYHT010001142.1:0-1677 GCA_964471355.1 uncultured Enterobacteriaceae bacterium | reverse complement strand
CCACCCGAACCCGCTTCGGCGAGTCCAGACCCGGACGTCGCGGCGCCGAGCGGCAACCCGACCAAGCCGCCCAAGGCTCCCAAAGAGGCGCCAGTGCGCGAACCCCGCCCTGCTAGAGGCCAAGTCGCGCAGAGCGCACCGTCGCCGGTCCCGGCCAATACTGCCCCCGTCCAGTCGGCTGCTTGGCGCTACGGGGCCCTGCGAGTGGGCGTGGCAGCGGTTCTCGGAGACGCGGTCGACCACGGCTACACTTCGAGGCTGTACCCCCAGGCGGGCACAGCCGAGATTGCGCAGACCACCGCCAGCCCGGTCGACTTCGATCTTGTGGTTGGCTACGCGCCGTTCGTGTTCAATGGCGGCCGGTCTGCATCGGGCTGTGGCCTGGTCTGGGCCTGCATCGGGCCCTACGCTGGTGTTTCTTTGGCGGGCCAGGGAGGCTCCGGGGTCGAGTGGTTCCGAGCCGTGCATCTGGGTGCTGAAATGGAGCTAGGCCCGACCTTTGCGGTGGGATTGACCGGCGTGGCACGCCGAGTGACGCGGTTGGCTGACGGCACAATCGTTGGCGGTCCGGCGCTGGTCGATCAGCCCGCTCCGACGGTCGAGACGTTGGGGTTTGGACCCGCCATCGTGCTCAGCGCCACACCCCGCTGGCCCGGCAGATGATCTGGCTGGCGCTCTTGATGGGCTGCCCGCCGGCGGTCACGCTGAACTGCAGCGCTGTGGATCCGGTGTTCGGCGAGATGCAGGTCGCGCTGCAGGTGGACAGCTCCGCAGTGGTCACGGGCACCGCAACCCACCCCGAAGGCTTGGCGATTCGAACCATCTCAGTCGGCGGAGAACCCGCCAATGCAGACGACTTCAACTACGCAGAGTGGAGCGTCGATCTGCCGGCCGAGGTGGTCGATGACCTGCTTGGCGGCGCCGATTTGATCGACGTAGACGCCATCAGCACCGATGCATGTGGGATCTCGACGCGATTTGCCACCGACACCATCGACCTGCAGACCGGCCCAGACCCATTCGTCGAAGACCTGGCTCTGACCTTTGAGTTTCCTGGAGAGCACGACTACCTGCCCGCCGATGGCTCTGCCCAGGCGCTGGTGACGGCGCTCGCAAACGTCGAAGCCATCGGCATGCCGGTCAGCTTTGGAACGAGCCTGGGCCTGCTCGACGCGACCACCACCGTGTTGCTGTCCAGAGACGACCTTGCTGCCGCCACAGTGGCGTTCACCGGGGACAGCCCGGGTGTCACCCTCATCACGGCCAGCAGCGGCGGCCAGACCGTCTCTCGGGCACTGAATGTGCGCGGGTCAGCGGTGTTGCTGCCCAACGCGGCGGACATCGACCCCGGCGAGGCATACGGCGTCCAGGTCGATCCCGATGGAGCCACCCTCGCATCCTGTTCGGCCGAGGGCGAGCTCGGAGCGACCAGCGGTGGCGTGGACATCAAGACCACCCCGGGTGGAACGGACAGTGACGGAGACGGGCGCTACGACCTGTTTGTGACCGCCCCCATCAGCGCAGCCGTCGGCGACAGTGTGACCATCACCTGCGTCGATGTGTTTGGGCAGCAGGCCGTGGGCACCTACGCTGTGCCCGACCCGACGCCCTAGGGCCTAGTCGGTTGAGTCCGAAGTTCGCCTGCATAGCGACAAGGAGGGGCGAGCTTCGTCTCGC
>CAYYHT010001141.1:0-1689 GCA_964471355.1 uncultured Enterobacteriaceae bacterium | reverse complement strand
AAGACGCAGCGGTCGAGTCCATGATGCGCAGCCAGAAACTCGAGGCCGTAGGACAGGTCGCAGCAGGCATCGCCCACGACTTCAACAATCTGCTCACCGTGCTGAACATCGGCCTGTCGTCGATGGATTCACAACTCGAAACCGAGCACAAAGGTCGAGAGCTTCTGGACGACATGCGCGGAGCCGCCGAGCGCGCGGGATTGATGACTTCACAGCTGCTTTCGCTGTCACGACCCCGGTCCTCGGAACACATCGATGCCGTCTGTGACCTGCATGAGGTGATTCGCGACTTCATCCCCTTGATGAGCCGCATGACCGGCGACCAGATTGAGCTCCGCTTCAGCAGTCCCGATGCGGCCTTGCCGGTCGCATTCGACCGGGTTGCCGTCGAACAGATCGCCATGAACCTGGTCATGAACGCCCGCGACGCGATGCCCGAGGGAGGACTGATCGAGATCGAGCTTGCCGGCTTGCCGCAAGCAGCCACGCTGACGGTCAAAGACCACGGGTGCGGCATGGATGAAGCCACTCGCCAGGGATTGTTCGAGCCCTTCTTCACCACCAAGGCCCGCGGCACCGGGCTTGGAATGGCCACAGTGGACCGTCTGCTAGCCAATGGTGCCGGCCAGGCCACCGTCACGAGCACCGTCGGGGTCGGCACGTCGATCCAGATCAGCCTGCCCAAGGCCACCCACTCCCACAGGAACGAAGACAAGCCCTCGGCGGCCTCGACGACGCGCAGCACAGGGCACCGCATTCTTCTGGTCGAGGACAATGATCTCGTGCGCGCCACCCTCGCCCATACCATCGGCTCTGCAGGCCACGACTTGGTGCAGGTCGGCGACGCAGCCGAAGGTCTGAGGGCGCTCGAACAGGCCCCGTTCGATTTGTTGGTCACCGACCTGTCGCTTCCGGGCATGTCCGGAGCAGAACTCGCCGCCGAGCTTGTAAAACGCGGCAAGGATCTGCCGGTGCTCATGATCAGCGGCGATCAAGAGCGGCCGGATGTCCGGGTCGCGCGAAGCAGCTTTCTGACCAAGCCGTTCGAGCAAGACCGCTTTCTGGCGGAAATCGACGCGCTGCTGAGCGACCCAGCCTAGATGCGACACCTCCTCTTGGCGCTAGGACTCGGCGGACGACCCTGGCCACGCGCGGGTCTGGACGACTTCCTCGATCCCAGCGAGGCGCAGCATCAAATCTCTTCGGTCACGGTCTGGTTCCTGATGGAACAGCTTGGCGCCGATGCATGGGTGCCCGATTGGCCAGGAATCACATGGCAGACCAAGCCCTGACCTGTGCCCGCGCGCCTTGCCCCATGCCCTGTCGTGCACACCTAGGTTGGACCCGAGTCCCCCTGCTAGGCTTCGTCCGTGATCTGCCCCTCCTGCCAGACCCAAAATCGCATCGAACGTCGATTCTGCGCCGAGTGCGGCGCCAAGATGCTGCCCTCGGTCTGCCCGGACTGCGCCTTCACCAACTACCCGGGTGAGCGCTTCTGCGGCGGATGCGGCCATGCCATCTCCGGTGCGCAACCCGCCGCCACCTTCGTGCGCCCCATCGGCACGCCCGTCCACGCCGAAGCCGAGCGGCGGCAGATGACCGTGATGTTCTGCGATCTGGTCGGGTCGACCAAGCTATCGGCCGACCTCGACGCCGAGGATGTGCGCGACCTGATGCTCAGCTTCCAGG
>CAYYHT010001140.1:0-1694 GCA_964471355.1 uncultured Enterobacteriaceae bacterium | reverse complement strand
GACGGTGTTTCGAACCGATGTCGGAGACCGCCACCTGGCCCGCGCAATGGCCGAGCACGATCTGCCCCTGGGCTGCGAAGAGAGCGGCCACGTGCTGTTCTCAGACGCGCTGGCTGCTGGAGATGGCATCGTGACTGGACTGCGAGCACTAAAGCTGGCGCAGTCCCTGGGACCCAGCTTGTCGGGCGTGCTCGCGGGCTTCGAACCGTTTCCAAGAAGCGTGACCAAGGTCGCAGTGTCATCGCGCCCCCCACTCGATGAAGTCGCCCAGCTGCAGCAGGCCGTCGTCCGCGGTGAAACACAGCTTGGGCATGGCGGCCGGGTCTTTCTGCGGTACTCGGGCACCGAGCCCGTGCTGCGGGTCCTGGTCGAGGGGCGTGACGCCGAAGATGTGGCGACGGTTTCGGGCGTGGTCACCGCTGCGGCGGCCGAGGCGTTGTCATGAAGCTGGTGTCATCGGCATCACAGGTCCGCGAGATGGATCGATTTGCGATTGAAGAGCTTGGCGTACCGGGCATTGCGCTGATGGAGAGCGCGAGTCGTGGTGCGGCCGAGATCATCCGTCATCGGTACCCCAATGCCTCGCAGATCTGCGTCGTGTGCGGCGGCGGCAACAATGGCGGAGATGGCTACGGAGTGGCTCGCTGGCTGTCCACTTGGGGCTACCGCGTCTACACTTGGTCCCTGTCGACGACATCCACAGCAGACGCGGCAGTCATGCGGGCCGCCGCCGACAAGCTGGGCATCGCCGAGACCGAGGGGCTTGGGTCAGCCAGCCTCATTGTCGACGCCATGTTCGGGACCGGGCTCAACCGCGACGTGACCGAACTGAACGCGGCGGCCATCGACGCGATCAACGGGCATCCCGCCGATGTGGTGGCCCTCGACATCCCCAGCGGCATCCACGCTGACATTGGCAGTGTGCTTGGCACCGCGGTCAACGCCCAGCACACCGTGACCTTCGCTCGGCTCAAACCAGGATTGCTGGTCGGTGAGGGCTTGGCACGGTCCGGTCGGGTGCATGTGGTCGACATCGGCGTCGAGTTCGGAACACCGCCACATGTCGCCGAGATCCCCCAGCTGGCCGATGTACAGAATCGCTGGCCCAAGCGGGGGGCCTCGGACCACAAGAAACAGTCGGGCCACCTGCTCGTCGTTGCCGGTTCACGGGCGATGGCCGGCGCCGCTGTACTGACGTGCCGAGGTGCGCTGGCAGCGGGCGCGGGGCTGATCAGCCTATGTGTGCCCAACGGGGCCCTGTCCCGACTGACAGCACTGCCGCCCGAGGTCATGGTCGTGACTGTGGGCGAGGGGAGTCGAATCACCACTGCGCTGCCTGATGCCGTCCTGACCGGACGCACGGCCATGGTGGCGGGACCCGGACTGGGTGGTGGCAAGCCATTGAGCGAAGCTCTGAGCCATTGGCTAAAGGGCGTCTGGGGCTCGTCCGAGCTCCCGATGCTCTACGACGCCGACGCGTTGGTCTGTGCTGTTGGCGATGGGCCGGCCGCCCGTGTGATCACACCACACCCTGGCGAGGTTGGACGCCTGCTGGGTCGGTCCACGCGTCGCATTCAGTCGGACCGGTTCAAGTACGTGCAGCGTCTGCATGCGGGGGCGAGGGTCGCGCTGCTCAAGGGCAGAAATACACTGATTGCTCGCTCGGGCACGCCGGTATCGATCAATCCGACGGG
>CAYYHT010001139.1:0-1699 GCA_964471355.1 uncultured Enterobacteriaceae bacterium | reverse complement strand
GATGCGCGCGTCGCGACGCTGCTCGGGAGTCGAGGGGAAGCGGTAGCCAGCGACGTCGAAGTTGCCCGACGTGGCATTCTTTGCCGTCTCTTCGGGCACATCGAGGGTGTTGGGCAGCGTGCCGTAGAGGATGCGGAAGGCCTCGGCCTGGTCTTCTTTGGGCAGCTTGCGCAGCAGCGCTTCGAGGCTCTCGAGTTCGCGATTCTTGGTCATGGCACTTCTCTCTGGTCGCGTTGCTTAGGGTCGGGCAGTGTACCGCTTGTGCACACGTAGAGGAACCCATGCAAACGGTGGGTTACGCGGGTGCCATGCACATCTCCGCTCTTTTTCTGCTTGTCAGCTCGGCCCTCGCAGAACCCGGCGTCGCCTCGATCGACAGCGCGACCAACGGCACAGCCGATGTCTGGGAACAGACCCTCGACACAGCGACCAAGGCGATTGTCGCCTTGAATGTCACCGGCACCCGCGATTTCGACACCGAGAGCGCACGCAGCAGTCGGGGCACTGGCTTTGTGGTCGACCTCGACAACGGGCTCATCCTGACCAATCGGCACATGGTCCACGCGGGCCCTGTCCTGGCCGAGGCCGTCTTTCTGAACCATGAAGAGGTCGAACTGCAGGCCGTGTACCGCGATCCGGTGCACGACTTTGGGTTCTATCGATTCGACCCGAGCGACCTCAAGTACATGGAGAAGGTCGCACTCGACCTCAATCCGGACGCCGCAAAGGTGGGCATGGAGATCCGCGTCGTGGGCAATGACGCGGGCGAGAAGCTGTCCATCCTCGATGGCACCCTCGCGCGCCTTGACCGCACGGCCCCGCGCTATGGCTCGAACACCTACAACGACTTCAACACCTTCTACATCCAGGCCGCCTCAGGCACATCGGGCGGCTCATCGGGCTCGCCGGTGCTGGACATCAACGGCGCGGTCGTGGCGCTCAATGCGGGCGGCAGCCGAGACGCTGCGTCCAGCTTTTATCTGCCTCTGAATCGAGTGGTTCGCGCCTTCGACCTCATCAAGGCCGGCAAGCCGGTGCCGCGAGGCAGTCTTCAGACCACCTTTGAGTACATTCCCTACGACGAGGTGCGCCGGCTTGGCGTGGCCGCAGACACCGAGGGGGCGTACCGCAAGGCCTTCCCACAAGGCACCGGCATGCTGGTCGTCCGGTCCACGGTGCCCGAGGGCCCCGGCGCTGGACAACTGCAGCCTGGCGACGTGCTGACCGCGGTCGATGACGTACGGGTCAGCCACTTTGTGCCCCTCGAGGCACACCTTGACGACCACGTCGGCAAGGCCGTCAAGATCACCGTCGAGCGTGGCGGCGAGCCGATCACCGTCGAGTTGACGGTGCAAGATCTGCACGGCATCACGCCCAACAGCTACCTCGAAGTGGGTCGAGCGGTGCTCAACGACCTGTCCTATCACCAGGCGAGAAACCACGTGCTGCCCGCTCATGGCGCCTATGTGGCGGTTCCCGGGTACATGCTGCGCCGGGGTGGCGTACCAGAGGACAGCATCATCACGGCCATCGACGGCGTGGCGACACCGGACCTCGACACGCTGCAGGCCGAGCTTGAAAAGAAACACAACGGCAACCGCATGGAAGTGCGCTTCTTTACGGTCACCGAACCCCACCGCGAGCGCGTCGCCGTGGTCGAGATGGACCGTGTCTGGTACCCCATGCGCCGCTGCACACG
>CAYYHT010001138.1:0-1703 GCA_964471355.1 uncultured Enterobacteriaceae bacterium | reverse complement strand
GCCTCGACCCGCACCGGTCAGGTGGCGTGCGAGGCCTGCGGGGTCTGCATTTGCGGCCTCGGGCAGCTGCTCGAGCAGGGTGGTGGCGATGCGACCGTGCAGCGTCCGCTGGGCGCTCTTGAGCAGGCTGCCATAGGCCACGTCGCGAAGCAGGGCGAGGCGGAAGGCGTAGTGCCCGTTCGAGTCGGCGCCTGGCGGCAGCACCAGTCCCGAGCCCACAAGCTCGTGCAAGCCGGACCACAGGTCGGCCGCCGAGCCGTCATAGACCCGGGACAGCAGGTTCAGCGAGAACTCGCGTCCAATGGTGGCGGCGATCTGAGCAATCTCTCGGCCACCGCCAAGGCGATCGAGCTGGGCTGCCAGCGAGTCGTGCAGGGTCTCGGGGACCACCAGCTGGCCCATGGGCTGGCCCGGAATCCGCGTGTGGATGGCGCCCAGGACGGCGCGTGTCAGCTCAGTGAGGAAGGCCGGCACGCCATCGGCCCGCTCCAGAATGGTCGAGATGACGTTGTCGGGAAGCGCGTGGTCTCCGGCGACGCTGGCGATCAGCTGTGCGCTCTCGTTCGGCGACAGCTTGCCCATGGGCAGCGAAGTCAGGCCTCCGTGTTTCCACGGCAGCTCGAAGTCGGGGCGATGGGTGACCACAATCATCAGTGCGCTGCCCTCGGAGCGCTGCACCAAGCCGCCGATGAACTCGAGGGTGGTCGGATCGGCCCACTGGATGTCCTCGAAGACCAGGATGATGGGCTGACTGTCCAAGCGTGAAAGGAAGGCGCGCCACAGCGACTCGAGCATCTGGGACCGGCGCTCTTCGGGGGTCTGCTTTGCGATGGCTTCGGTATCGAGCCCCAGCAGGATGGTCATGGATGCGACGTCGCGGTCGAGGTCTCCGGACCAGTTGGCCACCCATTCGGTCAGCTTGACGAGCCTCTGTTCGACGGTGTCGTCGAGGTCGAGGGCCACAGACCGCGAGATCAGGTCGATCACCGGGTACAGCGCCGTGGTGTCGTAGTGCTGGGAACACCGGTAGCGGACCCAGGCCTTTTCGCCGTCCGCCAGGGGCTCGCCCACTCGGTCCAAGAATGCGGTCAGCAAGCGCGACTTGCCGGCGCCAGGGTCGCCGACCAGCGACACGACGCGGCCTTCACCGCGGGTGACGGCGGCCCAGCGGTCCTGCAACAGTGCGAGCTCGAAGGTGCGGCCCACAAGCGGCGTCTCGGTGCTGCCCCAGCGTGCCTCGAATCGGCGCTCGCCACTGGCCTCGCCGACGGCGCTCCATGCTTGAATCGGGTTCGAGAAGCCCTTGAGCTCGTGTTCGCCCAGGTCTTCGAGGTCGAAGACGTTCTCGACCAGCCGACGGGTGCGGTCCGAGATGACCAGCGTGTTCGGGTCGGCCAAGCCCTGCAGGCGTGCGGCGAGGTTCGGGGTCTCGCCCACGACCGCGCGCTCTTCGCTGGCTCCCTCTCCGATGATGTCGCCGACCACGACTCGACCAGTGGCAATGCCGACGCGGACCGCGATGTCGACCGGCTGGTTTGAGAGCTTGGCCACGGCCTCGAGAATGCCGAGTCCGGCGCGAACCGCTCGCTCGGCGCTGTCTTCGTGGGCGCGTGGGTAGCCGAAATAGACCAGCATGCCGTCGCCCATGTACCGGGCGATAAAACCGTCAAATCGGGCGATTTGGGCGGCGCAGGCCCCCTGGA
>CAYYHT010001137.1:0-1707 GCA_964471355.1 uncultured Enterobacteriaceae bacterium | reverse complement strand
GACCAGCGACGGCTCGGCACTGATCGATCCTGATGGCTACGGCGTCGGCGTGCCTCCTCTCGATGTGTACTGCGACCAGACCACCAACGGCGGCGGCTGGACCCTGTGCGGCAAGTTCGACCGCGACAATGCGGCCAATGAGCTGTTCCTGCGTGGCAACTTTGCCCGCTCGGCCATTGAATCCCAGGACATGAACGGCATCAGCAACTTCACCGACTTCCAGTCGTCGATGGACTGCCGGCCGCTCATCAGCGCCGGCGCCAACCAGATGATGAGCGTGGGCACCGACTTCGGCACGCCCTGGGCCTTTGGCCGCATCAACGACATCTTGGTCGAGGTCCAGGCCGATCCCAGCAACCTGTGGAACCTGGCCGCCGACGAGGACGGGCTGGGCAGCTGCGCCAACAACGTGATCATCACCTATGACCTCAACGGCGTGGACCTCGGCGGCACCGACGGCGTGGCCAACCTGGCCAACCGGGCTGCAGTGGTCGGCGACGGCGCCATGTGGACCGACACCGCCCGCAACGGAGCGGCCTTCAGCAACGCGGGCAGCACCTGCGGAGGCACGGCGTCCGACACCGTCTATTGGGCGTGGGTCGCCCAGAATGGCTCGACCGATGACCACGGCTGTGGCCCCGGCGGCGGCGAGCCAGTCGTCGGCACCGGCTGCCTGAGCAACGGACCCGCGACCTACCGCTACAACCTGATGTTCATGCGCTAGGGGGATAGCAGGGGTCATGCTTCGACGACTACTGATGTGCTTGGCCCTTGCGGCCGCTGGGACGGCCCATGCGGACGAACCCGAGGCCGTGCCTGACCCGGCACCAGACGCTCAGACGGCGGCATGCGATGAGGCGGCCCAGAACATCGACCTGGGCAGCAACGTCGAGATCGCCCAGCTGGCCTGGACCACCATGGACATCGACTTCTTTCTCGATGCGACCGATCAGCTGCGCATCGGCATCGACTGCACCCAAGAAGAGCTGAGTCCACATGCTGCTGCGAGCGTGCTGCGCAGCCTGGCACTGCGCCAAGTGATGGACAAGCAGCCCGAACAGGCCGCCGAGACCTTTGCATCGGCCCGCTTGGTCGAGCCCTATTACCGGTTTCCCACGTCGATGATTCCGGCGGCAAACCCCGTCAACGACTGGTACACGGTGCTGGACAAAGAGGACACCGAGTTCACCGAGGTGCCCCCTCCGGCAGCGGCCCGCATGCAGATGAACGGCAAGCTGTCGCTTCAGCGCCCGGACTGGCCCGTGGTCGTGCAGATCATCAACGACGAGGGAGACGTGCGCTCGACGGTGCTGCTGGCGCCTGGCGAGCCGATGCCCGAGTACGAGCCGGCTCCCAAGGGGGCGGCGCTCAACTACAACTACGACGCCAAGGTGGTGCCGCTGCATGTGCCTCTGAACGTGGGGGCAGGGGCCATGGGTGCCGTCGCCGTGGGCTTGTTGGCGGTGGGCATCTCGAACAAGGCCAAGCTGTACGGCCCAGACACGACCTTTGAAGAGCTCGATGGACTGCGCACTCAGGCCAACACCTTCTCGGGTCTGGGCACCGGCGCGGGGGCTGTCGCGATTGGCCTGGCCACCACCGCCGTTCTGACCAAGCGCTTTTGAGGGGACCCATGACTCGCATCATCCCCATCATGGCCGCCGTCGCCTGCTTTTCTAATTCCAGCACCAGCTCTTGCGCTTTTTT
>CAYYHT010001136.1:0-1716 GCA_964471355.1 uncultured Enterobacteriaceae bacterium | reverse complement strand
GTTCCACGTCAAGGGCGTTCCCGCGGGGTCGCGCACGATGTTGGTGTTTGGCGGCGTTGGCGCCCTCGTCGCGGCATTTGTGGCGATGGTCTACAACGAGCCGGACTGGTTCCTCGTCTCGGTCCAGCCCCGCCTCACACAGTGGAGCGACGCGCCGAGCTTCATCGCCGCACACTGGTTCGCCGGGGTCGGCGGTGGCGCCCACGCCGAGGCCTACCACCCGTTCCGCAGTGTTCTGGCCTACCTGCAGTACACCCATGCACACAACGACCTGCTGCAGTGGGTCATCGAAACCGGCCTGATGGGTCTGGTGGCCTTTGGTGCGACGGTCTGGCTGTTCCCGCGCAGCGTGCCTGGAGAGCGGCGGCGGCTGTGGACCATCGGACTGGTTGGCGCCACGGCTTCGGCGTGCTGGAACTTCCCCTTTCAAGTGCCGGCCATCGCATTGGTGTTCATGGGCATGCTGGCCATTCGCGCGACCTGCTTTGACGAGCCCGAACAGGGTAATCCCGCACGCTACAAGCTGGTTCTTCTGGCCCTGGCCGTGCTGCAGCTGCCCCTGGGCGCATGGCAGGTGCGCAATCACTTCGTCGACGGTGCCATCGCGGTTCTCGAGGCCCCCGCCGCGGCCCCTTCGGACGAGCTCGCGGCCGAAAAGCTGCTGCGGATGCTGGCACCAAACCGGCCACAGATTGGCCTGCACGTGGCATGGACTGCAGAACGTGAGCAGCGGACCGAGGCCGCCATCGAGATGGCCCTGACCCTTGAGCAAGAGCATCCGAGCGATGCGCGAACGCTGCGACGGGCCGCGCTCATTCTGTGGCGGGCCGAGCGCACCGACGACGCGCTCCGCCTGCTGGACCGAGCGGCCGTTCGAGACCCCAATGACTTTCGAACTTGGGTAGCGATCAGCCGCATTCAGCGCGAGCGAGCCGAGGGCGGCAAGGCGTTGTCAGCCTTCGCTGAGGCACTTCGGCACTGGCCAAAAGAACAGGCAGGCAAGGGCGAGCCACTCGACGAGGGATGGTCTCTGGCTCCCATGGGTGAGTACTGGGTCGACGCGCTGTCTGACGCCCCTGCATGGTGGTCGTGGCGCTTGGCGCAGCGGCTGCTGCGGGCCAAAGAGCCGCAGCTGGCGATGGTGGCTCTGCAACAGGCCACCGAGATGGAGCCCATCATCTACACCAATGTCGCTCTGTGGGTCGATGTACTGCTGGCGAACGACCGCGTACCCGAGGCCGAGGCGTTGGCGAAGCGACTGACCAACGATCGGCCAGGCGACGCGTGGAACTGGGAAGGGCTCGGCGAGGTGTACGAGCACAAGGGCGAGTATGACCGTGCAGTGACGACCTACCTTCAGGGCTTCTCGGTCAACCGACACAAGACGCATCTGGCGCTGCGGGCGGTCCGCGCCGCCAACATGCAAGGCGGACCGAATCGAGCGTTGCAGATCGTCAAACAGGTCGACCCGCAAGTCCGCAACGACCCGCGCTTCGATCTCGAGGTGGCGCGGCTGCACCTAGCAGCCGGCGAGAGCGCCGAGTGCATGCTGCGGCTCGAAGACGGCAAGTTCGCCGAAGACGCACTCGGGCAGCGAGCACGCAGCCTGTTCACCCGATGTGGTGGCCGCGGAGAGCTCTAGTGGGGTGAGTCTGAAGTTCTCCAAGGAGCGGCGAGCTTCGTCTCGCCGTCGATCCGCTGCAACGGCGAGACGAA
>CAYYHT010001135.1:0-1718 GCA_964471355.1 uncultured Enterobacteriaceae bacterium | reverse complement strand
ATTTCGTTGTCCTTGCTTCAGCGCCTGGTTGCTGAGGGTAAAGCCTCGGCCCCTGGCCCTGATGGGTTCTCTTTTAAAGCTTGGCAGACTATGGGCCCCTTGGCTGTAGGGGCTTTATGGCAAGTAGCTCAAGGGCTGCTTCGTGGATCGGGTTCGACATCGCTATTCTCTCGGTCGGAGACGTACTTCCCCACTCCCGCTTCTGTACGAGCTGGTGGGTAGATGAAGCCTGGCGTCGGGCTCGAGGGACCTCGGAGCCTTCGGTTCAGCCGGGGGTTGGCGTCGCTACCGCCGGGCTTGAGCCGTACGGTCTCGCGGCCACCTGTTCCTCAGTGTGAGGGACGAGACGATCAGCTCGCGCAGAACCGCCGAGCGGGTCATGCCGCACTCATTGGCTGTCTCGTCGATTGTGATGAGCAGAGCCTCCGGCATGCGGAGACGCACCAAGGGCATTCGTGCGACATGGCGAGCCACGTGACACCTCACTTAAGGGTTGCGCTGAACGGGGGTGGACCACCCCTGTGGGCATAGGTGTAGCAGTCGCCCGCGGCCCCTACAACTCCGGCCAGGCGGGCTTCAGATCCCTGTAGCGGCGGCCAGGATTCCTGGTTTCTACGCTCCCCAATCTAAGAACGGCACCTATTCTTGCCAATCCTGTTCAGGACGATGCACAAAACCACCAATCCTATCCGTTCGATGTGGTTGACGATGCCCTGTGCTGCGACCTGGATGGCACCCATTTTGGGTGTTTCTGACCATGTCAAGATTATGTGAATGGCAACGTTCCCCACCCTCGCAACCACGGGCATCCTACGTCCCTTGCCGCCTTTCTTGGCGAACAAGCATCACCCGGCGGCGGACACGCTCCGATGCCACATAGCGGAAAAGCCCGCCGCCTCGACAGGACTACCCTCATTCACCCGCGTCAAGGCCACCTGAAGGGGGTGCTGTCGCCTCGTCCGCTCGCCCGCAGTCCCTCTCGCGGCCCGCGGTCCGGAGCCCCTTGGACACGGCATCAACAGCCTTGCCCGCAGTGACTCCAGCGCCGAATCCTCCCGCCAGCAGTCCAACAAGACCGCCGATGGGCCCTCCAAGACTCGTGCCCACGAGTGCGCCCTTCAGTGCGCCGGCGAAACCAGCTCCAGCGGCTGCCGCCTTCCCTTCGGGAGTATCGGCTGACTCGACAACCTCCTTGGCAAGTCTCCGGGCTCGCATCAACTCGCGGATCATGACCCCTCCTCAGCGTACCCATCGCCGAGGTCATCGTCGGCCGCTGGTTCGACCGTCACCTCGATGGTTGACGCCCCGTACTTCCTGGCCAGGAATCGCTCACGGTACAAGAAGTAGGCTGCATCGCAGACCTCGCCCGTGTAGTACGCGTTGAAGCCACCGCCAATGGCCGCGCCGGCTACGGGCACGATCTGGGCCAGCTTGGCCTTGGTGAGCCGGATGGCCACCGCCTTCGCGATCTGCTGGACGACCTGGACGAAGAGGTGCTCGTTGAGCTTCTTCCATGTCTTCTTGAGCGCGACATCCTTGGCGATCCTTACCAGCTGGGCCATCGCGACCACCTTGGCGGCGTCGGTCGGGGACGAGGCGAGTCCGAGGACGTTCATGGCGAACAGTCGCTCTCGCTGGTCGTTGATGTCGAAGCCGCAGTAGGTGGCGTACTCGCCCACCGCAGTTTCAAACTCCTCCATGTCGAGGTCAATCTTCGA
>CAYYHT010001134.1:0-1719 GCA_964471355.1 uncultured Enterobacteriaceae bacterium | reverse complement strand
TAAAGCAAAATCTCCGCATCACTCAGCGGCGTCGCGAAGCGCACCGATGGTGGCTACCGGCTTCGTGGCGAGAAGACCTGGTGCACCTTTGCCGGCCGCGCGGACCTGTTCATCTTGCTGGCCCGCACCGGCGAAGACGGGCACCGTGGCCTGAGCCTATTCCTGGTGGACAAGCCTCCGTCCCTTGATGGCAGCGCGCGCACCTTTGACCACGAGCAGCCCGGCGGGGGGGCCATGCACGGCTCGGCCATACCGACCATCGGCTACCGCGGCATGCACTCCTACGCTGTCAGCTTCGATGACTGGTTTGTGCCCGAATCGGGGCGCATCGGCGACGAGGGCCAGGGGTTCTCGCTGATGATGCAGGGCTTTGTCGGGGGGCGCATTCAGACCGCGGCACGGGCGCTTGGGGTCATGAGTGCGGCGCTGGACGAGGCGATTTCCTACTCCCGCGAGCGCAAGATCTTCGGTCAGCCGCTGATCGACATGACCCTGACCCGATGCAAGCTCGCCGAGATGGCGGCGCGCATCTGTGCCGGGCGGCAGCTGGCGTACCACGTAGGCACGCTGCTGGACGGCGGTGAGGGGGGGCGCGAGGCATCATTGGTCAAGCTGTTGGCCTGCCGCGACGCCGAATGGGTCACCCGCGAGGCCATGCAGCTGCATGGAGGCATGGGCTACTCCGAGGAGTACCCGGTCTCCAGGCTATGGATCGACGCGCGCGTGCTGTCCATCTTCGAGGGCGCTGAAGAGGTGCTCGCCCTGCGGGTGATTGCTCGAGGCGTGCTGCGCGAGGTGAGCCAATGAAGGGCGATGTCGGTCGGTTCTTCGAGGACTTCGAGCTGGGCCAGCAGCTGCACTCGGGCCAGCGGCGCGTAGGTGAGGGAGTCGGCGCCGCATACACAGCCTTGATCGGTGACCGCACACCGCGCTTTGGCGATGGGCAGCGGCTCGTCCATCCGCTGATCGTGTTCCACACCGTGTTTGGCCAGACCGTTCGCGACGTGTCCCTCAACGCGGTGGCGAACCTGGGCTACGCGTCCATGCGCTTCATGGGCCCGGTACAAGAAGGGACGGTCATCTCGACGGCCAGTCGCGTCATCGGCCTCAAAGAGAACTCCAGCGGCACCAGCGGCATTGTCTGGGTGCAGTCCACGGGCTCGGCCCAAGGCCGGGGCGAGGTGCTCAGCTATGCGCGCTGGGTGATGGTCCGAAAGCGGTCCGCAGAGCGAACTCGGTGGCTTGAAGAACCGGTCATTCCTCAGCTGCCTGCCGAGGTGGCCGTCGGCGATCTGGTTGCGGGCGGTAACCCCGCTGTGGGAGCTCATCGGTGGGGGGAGTACAGCGCTGGCGAGCGCGTCCTGCATCGCGACGGCCACACCGTGACGCCGTCCAGCCATATGGACTTCGCACGGCTGTTCCAGAACAGCGCCAAGGTGCACTTCACTGGCGACAACCCGCTCGTCTACGGCGGCTATGTGCTGTCGGTGGCCTATGCCCAGGCATTCAACGGGTTCGAGGCGCGAATGGGCATTGCCGCGCTCAACAGCGGGACCCACGCGAATCCGGTCCATGCCGGTGACACGCTGTTCAGCTTCACCGATGTGCTGGACGTGCAACCGCTGAGCCCCGAGTTTGGGGCCGTCCGCTGCCGCCTGGTGACCCTCAAGAACGAAGAACCCACATCCCAAACCCGAATCGTTGCGGACGATGGACGGC
>CAYYHT010001133.1:0-1719 GCA_964471355.1 uncultured Enterobacteriaceae bacterium | reverse complement strand
GAGTGGCGGCAATCTGCCCCTATACCTGCACAAACTATCCGAACAGCCTCTCAGACTTGCTCGGAGAAGTACACAATCGTGTACAAGCCGACGCGTCCAGCCGAGGTATGGACGCCGACGGGCTGCGATTGCGTGATGGAGGCGTGGGTGGTCTCGCGTATGCGGACGCCATCGTTACCTACTTGGCGTTCGTGGTGGACAAGTGTGCGGACTACTGGTCTACAGCCTGCAGTTGGCACAACACGGGTGAGAAGATGCGGAACACGTTTGGCCGTCAAGCGATACCTATGACGTGGGACTTCGCCGAGGCGAATCCGTTCTCTGACTCGTCGGGTAACTGGATGGCCATGGTGGACTGGGTGCAAAAGGCTGTTGCTCATCTCCCGGCGGCAGGCCATGGGGTGGCCGTCCAGAGGGATGCGAGGGCCCGGGTAGCGGAGTGTCGTGGGTCAGTCGTTTCAACGGATCCGCCCTACTACGACTCCGTACCGTATTCAGATATCTCCGACTTCTTCTACGTCTGGATGCGTCGAAACCTGGGTGAAATCTGGCCAGACGAGTGCGCGACTCTGTTGACTCCAAAGGCTGATGAACTGGTTGCCGACCAGAAGCGGTTCGGGTCGAAGGATGGGGCGGCTCGACATTTCGAGCACGGGATGGCTGAGCTGATGGCAGCAATCGCCGAGGGTCAACACGACTCCGCGCCAGCCGCGATCTACTACGCCTACAAGGCAACGGAAACCAAGGAAGGCAACACTCGGTCAACTGGTTGGGACACCTTCTTGCAGGCGGTCCTTGATGCGGGGCTCCAAGTCACCGCAACTTGGCCAATGCGGACTGAGCTGGCGAACCGGATGCGAGGGCTTGGGTCGAACGCACTGGCGTCCTCAATCGTGATTGCGTGCCGCCCGCGACACGAACGAGCTCCCCTCGCATCGACCGGGGAGTTCATAGCGGCCCTTCGAAGCGAGCTGCCTGGTGCGGTTCGCATTCTGCAGTCCGGGAACATAGCGCCGGTCGACATTGCCCAATCGACAATCGGTCCGGGCATCAAGATCTTCTCACGATACGCCAGAGTCGTTGAGGCTGACGGCTCGCCCATGTCGGTGTCTGATGCGTTGTTGCACGTCAATAGCGTGCTTGGTGAAATCCTCGACGGCGAGGATGCTGATCTGGACCGAGACACCCGGTTTGCGGTCTCGTGGTTCTCGCTTCATGGCTACAACCCAGGTCCATCCGGTGACGCCGACTCGCAAGCGAGATCAAAGGGAACCACAGTCGGCGGGGTCGTCGATGCGGGGATTGCAGCCAACCCGGCCGGTCGAGTTCGACTTCTTGAGCGCTCGGAGCTCGACCCTGGGTGGTCCCCGGTCGACGACAAACGACTCACAGTCTGGGAAGCGACCCAGTACCTCGTCGCAGCGTTGGAGCGATCAGAGTCCGAAGCTGCGGCGCTGCTGCACCAGCTGGGCGGCTTTGGCGAGCGTGCGCGAGCTCTTGCATACGTGCTCTTCAAGAAGGCGACCGACAAAGGCTGGTCCGAAGAGGCCACCGCGTACAACGGATTGATCACGGCTTGGCCGTCGCTCATGGAAACTGGAGCGCCGGTAGACGATGGCCAACAGCGGTTCGTGTAGCCCCAGCAAGGACGACTCTCGAATGTTGAAGGAACACGAACAATGGTGATGGCGAACACCGAGCGGATCTCGAAGGCGCTCG
>CAYYHT010001132.1:0-1720 GCA_964471355.1 uncultured Enterobacteriaceae bacterium | reverse complement strand
CCCCCGATCGCCCTTCTGATGGCCTGCAACGGCTCCTCCGAGTTCGTGCCCCTCGACCTCACCGAACGCCTCGAACCGGGCGTCGTACGCGCGGGCATCGTGACGGACGAGGCCTCGCTATTTGCCGGAATTGCGGCGGAGGGAAAAGTCGGCGACGTCATTCTGTACAACGACCGCGTGCGCTTCATCGTGCAGGGACCGCGGCAGGGCAACTACTACATGCAGCAGGGTGGCGGTGTCATCGATGCTGACATCGTGCGCCCCGAGGGTGAGGTCGGCCGCGACATGGTCGAGGAATGGATGACGATGGCTGGCATGGGGCGCCTGATGGACGCCCAGCAGGTGGTCGTGCTCGAAGATGGCACGGGCACTGGCCGAGCCCGGGTGGTGGTCGAGGGACCGGAGTCCGTCATGGGGCTGATCACCGGCGCTCTGGGCAGCGCAGACCTGATCCCCGACTTGGGGCTGCGCATGCGCACCGAGTACACCCTAGAGCCCGACTCTTCGTTCCTGACCGTGCGCACCACCCTGACTGCCGACGATGCGGTCGAAGGGGTGCTGCCTGGCGTGCTGCTCATGGGCTCGATGGAGGTCTTCGAGCTGTGGGATCCCGGTGTGGGTCGCGATGTGCCGGCCTCCTCGGGTCGCCCATGGACCGGCTACGTGGGCACGCGCAACGACGGTGCGGTGGCCATTTTTCCCGAGACTGCGTCATCCATCGACCTCGGTCCGTTGTCGATTCTTGGTGATCTCGCCGGCCTGACCGGCGGCCTCGATTCCGGTGTCGACATCGCAGCAGGCGAGTCCTACAGCTTCACCTACAGCTACGGCGTGGGCGCCGATCTCGCGTCACTCACCGATGCGCGCTTCGATGTGACAGGCGCGGCCTTCGATGAGGTGAGTGGCACGGTCACAGCGCCAGATGGACCCGTCGCCGGAGCACGGGTCAACATCTTGGTGGACGGCGACCCCTACACGCTCGCGGTGTCGGGCGCGGATGGCGGCTTCTCGGCAAGGGTGCCCGCGGGGGCAAACGCCACGATGTTGGCGGTTGGGCGTGCGAACGGTCGGCACATCGGTCTGCCGCAGGGAGCCCCTTCGTATGGGCCCTATTCAGCCCCATCGGTTCAGCAGTCTGTGCTCGACGCATGGGCTGCGGGTGACGCAGTGCCCGTGGCAGAAGCGCGGGGCGTGGGGACGGCGGACGACCCGCTATCGCTGGGCGAACCGGGGACCCTGACGGTTCGAAGTGGCGACGGCCTGCCCTTTCAGGCGACGGTGCACTGGACCACCGCGGCGCCAGATATCGACGAGGCCTTGGGACTAGGCTGGCCGGGCGGCGATGCTGCCCAGGCCTGGGCCGCCGACGGGGAGATCTCCTTCCCGGTCGAGCCGGGGACCTACCGAGTGCTCGTTCACCGAGGCATTCGCTACGAACTGCATGAAGAGGAGGTGGTGGTCACCGCTGGGGAGGAGGCTGTGATCGACGCCGACCTCGCCGCCGCCTATGCCCACGACGGGTGGATACTTGCCGATCCGCATCAGCACGCAGCGCCAAGCAACGACGCAGAGATCTCAATGGAGGATCGCATCGCGACGAGCGCCGGCGCCGGCATTCAGGTCCATTTCGGCACAGATCACGACAACATCGCGGACTACCAGCCGGTCGTCGACGCGCTCGGGGTGGGCGGGGCAACACGCTCGGTCATCGCCGACGAGG
>CAYYHT010001131.1:0-1722 GCA_964471355.1 uncultured Enterobacteriaceae bacterium | reverse complement strand
GAACCGGCGCGGCTGACCAGACCGGGCAACGAGTCGCGACCGGTGATGTCACCGGCGATGGCGACGCAGATGTACTGGTCATGAGGGACCGTGGCTTTGCCAACGTCGAAGTGCGCATCTTGCCAGGACCCGTCACCGGCAGCTCCGTCTTCCCCGCGGACGGCATCACAGTCAACCAGCCAGCGCCCGCCAGCATGATTGGAGGCAACATCGCGGTGGTCGACATCAACGCCGACGGAATTGCGGATCTGGTCGTGGGTACGCCGCTAGTCGACGTCCACGCCGGGCGAGTCCACATCCTCTATGGACCCATTGCCGCCGACGCGGGCTTTCTGTCGAACCAGGTCGAGATCGAGAGCCCTGGCGCAGACGCCCGCCTCGGAGACGCCCTGGCAGCGGTGGGAGACACCGACGGAGACGGCGACGACGACTTGCTGGTCAGTGCACATGGGTCGAGCGGTGGCGCTGGAACCGTGGGCATGCTGACCACGCGGGACATTCCCGGGACGGTCGCTCTGGCTGACCTGACACGTACCTACGGCGGGTCGGCTGGCGAAAACCTAGGCAAGGCCTTGTCCGGCGGCGGCGACTTCGACGGCAACGGCAAGACCGACATCGTGATTGTCGCGGACGACAGCGTGTACGTCGTGGCCCCCATCAGCGCCTCGACCATCCTCGACGCCATGGTGCGCATCGACGGCTTCAGCAGCTTCGACAGCGCGGCCGATCTAGGCGATATGGATGGCGACGGCTTTGCGGACCTGCTCATCGGCGGAAGGGCCGCAGACGGCTCACTCAAGAGCTGGTTGCTGCACGGCCCCTGGGATGCCGGCAACCTCGACCTCGCCGATCTGAACGACGGCTCCGGGGGCCCATGGGGCACCGTCATCGACACCGACGTCGACGACACCGCGCCCTACGGCGTGGCGGTGGCTGGCGGCGGGGACCTCGACGGCGATGGAGTTCCGGACTTCGCGGTCAGCGTGAGCGACGAGAGCATCGGCCAAGTGGGCCTGTTCACCGGCTGGCTTGGCGCGTTCTAGGAAGGCGAGACGAAGCTCGTCGCTACGTAGGCGAGCTTTGGACTCAACCCACTAGAACAGCCCGTCCCACACCTCGTGGCGGGTCGCCAGGGTGCGGGCAAAGGCCACCACCTGCTCCTCGGTCGCGACTGCCGGAAAGCGGATGCGCATGCGGCCTCCCTGCCCAAGCTCCATCAGCAGTGTGAAGCGTTCCTTGCGGGTGTGGAACAGAGCCGCTCCACCGGAGTGCCCGACATCGGCCATGACCACGCGCCTGGTCCGCCGCTTGCTCTCGAAGCTGGACACAGCCGCTTCGTAGCGAGAGCGCTCGACGGCGCTCGCGAAGTTGGAATCGACCTCGACCCGCAGCAACTGGCCCATTCCGTATGTGTTCGAGGCGTCGTAATAGGCCGCACACGAGCCCGGGCCTTCAAATGCGGCTGTGATCTTGGCAGACGCATCGGCTGAGAGCTCGGCGACATCGACCGCGGTCACAATGTCGACGCAGACGCTGTTCCGGGTCTCGTACCAGGTCACCATCGGCGTGTAGGCACAGCCACCGACCACCAGTCCCATCAGGGCTGCCGGCACCACGCCCCATCGCAGCTTGGGTGTGCGCCACAGCGCCGTCGCTGACAGCCCTCCGAAGACTGCTACCGCCAGCACGAGCCACACGGTCAGCGTCAGTGGAAAGGCAGCT
>CAYYHT010001130.1:0-1725 GCA_964471355.1 uncultured Enterobacteriaceae bacterium | reverse complement strand
CCGAGACCGGCGCGACCGCAATCGACTTCGCTCGCATCACCGACGGCCTGCGTGCCGAGCGCGAACAGGGCATCACGATCGACGTGGCCTACCGCTACTTCAGCACGCCAAAGCGCAAGTTCATCATCGCCGACACCCCCGGCCACGTGCAGTACACGCGCAACATGGCGACGGGTGCGAGCACGGCAAAGGTGGGCATCATTCTGATCGACGCACGCCTGGGTGTGCTGACTCAGAGCCGCCGCCACGCGTTCATCGCCAGCATGTTGGGCATTCCCCACCTGCTGGTCTGCGTGAACAAGATGGACTTGGTCGACTACGGCGAAGAGCGCTTCAACGAGATCAAGGCCGACTTCGAGGCATTTGCCGACGAGCTCGCCTTTGGACGTCGCTCGCAGCAGCGCGCCCCAGGCAGCAAGCAGGCGGCCGCATTCCACAGCATCACCTTCCTGCCCATCAGCGCGCTCATGGGCGTCAACGTGGTCGAGCGTGGTGACGTCGATGGCGGCAAGACTCCCTGGTTCGATGGCCCCACGGTCCTTCGCTACCTCGAAGAGGTCGATGTCCATGTCGAGAAGAACTTCGAGGACTTCCGCTTCCCGGTTCAGTACGTCATTCGACCGAACCTGGACTACCGCGGCTTCGCGGGCCAGGTCCCCTCGGGCGTCATCCGCAAGGGCGATGAGATCATGGTGCTGCCCCACGGCCACACCAGCCGCGTCGCAGCCATCGACACCTACGATGGCGAGCTCGAAGAGGCCTATCCGCCCCTGTCCGTAGTCATTCGCCTCGAAGACGAGATCGACTGCAGCCGCGGCGACATGATCTGCAAGCCGGACAACCGGCCCCACGTCGCCCGCAACTTCGAGGCGATGGTCGTGTGGATGAGCGAGACCCCGCTCGATCCTGACAAGTCCTACGTCATCAAGCACACCACTCGGTACGTGCGCGCCAACGTCGACCAAGTCGTGCACGAGGTCGACCTCGAGACCCTCGAAGAGGTCGAGGCCGCCAACGAGCTCAAGCTCAATGACATCGGCTTGGTCAAGTTCACGACCCACCAGCCGCTGTACTTCGACGACTACAAGAAGAACCGCAGCACCGGCGCCTTTGTCATCATCGACTCGCTGACCAACGCCACTGTTGGCGCGGCAATGATCGTCGAGCCCGACGAGGCCATGCTGTCCGACTCCGGCGCCCTCGGCACCGCCACCCAGGTCAGCCTGCGCGAGCGTGCACGTCGCCTCAAGCAGCGGGGTGCGGCCATCTGGATCAGCGGCCTTCCCGCTTCCGGCCGAAGCACGCTGGGCTTTGCGCTCGAGCGCAAGCTGTTCGACCTTGGACAGATGCCCGTGGTGCTCGACACCGACGACGACCGCTACAGCAGCAGCGCCATGCTCGGCGACTCCAAAAAGGCCGGGCAAATTGCCACGCGCATGGCGGACTCCGGCATGCTCACCATCGTGTCGACGGTCTCGGCCACTCGGACCGAGCGCGACGCCGCCCGGTCGATTGTTGGCGCAGACCGCTTCATCGAAGTCTTCGTCGACACGCCAGCGGACCTGTGCGCCGAGCGCGACACTCAGAATCGCTACGCCGCGGGCACGCCATTCTACGAGCCGCCAGCCCAGCCGCTCGCCACCGTGTCGATGACCGGTGACATCGATGCCGCCGTCAAGACCATCATCGCGGCCCTTCGCGACAAGGGACTGCTCGGATAGCAGG
>CAYYHT010001129.1:0-1725 GCA_964471355.1 uncultured Enterobacteriaceae bacterium | reverse complement strand
AATGGGTCTCACGAATCAGGGTCGAAGTCGATCATGAGCACCCGAACCTACAGGGCGCGCCATCGGCAAGCGTCACGAACCGGAGGTCCGGCCGCTGCTTGAAGAGCGCGTAGGCGTCGGCAGCGAGTGCGTTCTCGAGGGCCTCGCCACTTCCGTTGTCGGCCAGCCATGCGTACCGGCAGGAGTGCAGCGACTCGCCGTCCGCGTCATGCAGCGTCCAGACGCCGCAGTAGGCCATCCGCAGGTTGACCTCGACTGGCTTCTGGATGCCACGCTCGATGTCCTCGGCGGTGAGCTCGCGATCCTCCTCCATCGGTACCGATACTCGATCGACGGCGAACGAGACGGCGACGGCATCCTCGGGCACCTCGAACGCCTCGATGAGCCGCTGCTCCTCCTCGACGCGGATGTCCTCCCAGCGCTGCCCGACGAGCACGCCCATCCGGTCGAAGGTGCTGCGCGAGAACGGCAGCACGTGCAGCGAGCGCGCGAGCTCGGCGGACTCCCTCGACGGCGCTGTCTCCGCCAGATGCGCGATGCCCGCAGCAGCAGCGGGCGTGTAGCGACCGTCGACCATGCCGCAGCGTACCGCGATGGGGTCCACCGTCTCGCCGTTGTGGACGCCGACCCGTCGGTAGAGTTGACGGTCGACCTGGAACTCGCCGTCCAGGCCGCGGTAGGTGCCGGGCTTGGCCTGGGCCATCCGCTTGAACCGGACCCCGTCGACCTCGATGAGCTCGGCATCCGGCCTCGTCGCAGCCGCCACCTCGCAGACACCGCTGGTCGTGAGACGGCGGGCAGCATCGACCAGCGCCGCCTCGTGGGCATGGAAGTCGAAGTCCGCGCTCGCGGCAGCGCGAACGCCGTCGAGCGCGACACTCGTGAAGGCCGCGATGGCGGCGGCGAACGCGGAGGAGAGGTTGACGGGCGGGGCGGGATGGATCAGGCTGGGCATCGGGCGGCCTTTGCGGTGAGGGTTGAGTTAGCACCTGTCATTTGCCACGGGGGTCGTCCTCCTTCAACCTCTCTCAATGCTCAACTGTGCCGACTCAGCTCACCCGCTGATCCACACCCAGTCAACACCGCGGAGTTGATAGTAAAAATGAAAGCGACAGACTTCTTCACGAAGTATTTCGATTTGGAATGGCAAGCTTACGTCTCACACGCTTCGGCCGAGACAATCGAAGAGGCAGAGCGAACACTCGCCTTGGTAGATGCGCTGCGCGGACCCGGAGTGCAGCCGCGCTACGTGCGGACCGAATGGGACGAAATGGAAGAGCTTGCCGAGTATCTGGAAGACACAGAACGACGACATTTCTTCGCTGTCACCACGCACCAAGAATCAAGTGTCGCCATCGCCTACACGGGCGACTTCAATATCCCCGTGAGCAGGGGGATGTCAGTGCGGTACGTGGCAAAGCGCCAGCCGGACGGCACCTGGCTCGTGATTGCAAATCAGCACTACTGCACCAAGTGCAAGGGCGTCGATTCGAAATGCCCGAAATGCGCAGGCAGCGGGTGGACCGAGTGGTTCGGTGAGGAGCCCGGCCAATTAGGACCACCAGATTCGTTCACCCAACTCGAAGTGCCCACCCGCAAGAGCTCGGAAGCGACGTGGGCGATGCTCGTTGGCAGCTTGGGACATGCCTGGACCTGACGTCGGCATTGGAGACCGAACGTGTCAGGTATTTCCACTTTCCACTTTAGGTCGCCTAGTGGAAAATG
>CAYYHT010001128.1:0-1726 GCA_964471355.1 uncultured Enterobacteriaceae bacterium | reverse complement strand
TTTGGATCACACCCCCAAGGTCATGGCGGCCCGTCACGGCGGTCAGGCGCTTGAGTTCGACCAGATCGACAAGGCGCCTGAAGAGAAGGCGCGAGGCATCACCATCAATGTGACGCATGTGGAGTACGAGTCCCAGACTCGCCACTACGCCCACATCGATTGTCCGGGTCACGCCGACTACATCAAGAACATGATCACCGGCGCCAGCCAGATGGACGGCGCCATCCTGCTCGTTGACGGCTCGCAAGGGCCTCAGAAGCAGACCATCGAACACATCCTCTTGGCTCGCCAAGTGGGGGTGGAACACATGGTCGTGTTCGTGAACAAGGTCGATATCGCAGACCCCGAGCTTCTTGAGCTCGTCGAGATGGAGGTGAGCGAGCAGCTCGAGAGTCAGGGCTACCAGTCCGTTCCTTTCGTGTTCGGCTCGGCGCTTCAGGCACTCGAGGGCGATGATGTGGACAGCATCATCAAGCTTGTCGAGGCGCTCGACCAGACGATTCCGGACCCAGTCCGGGACACCGAGTCTCCATTCATGATGCCCATCGAGGATGTGTTCACCATCTCCGGCCGCGGAACGGTCGTGACTGGACGGGTGGACCGGGGAGTGTTGGCGCTTGGCAGTGATGTCGAGATCGTCGGACTCGTCGCCGATGGCGCTGCCCGCAAGGTGGTGGTCACCGGCATCGAGGCATTCCATCGCTCGCAAGACCAGGCCAGGGCTGGTCAGAATGTGGGGCTGTTGCTCCGAGGGGTGCGCCGCGACGAAGTTCGCCGTGGTCAGCTCATCTCGGCGCCAGGGGCCATCCAGCCGCACTCCAACGGCCAGGCCGAGATCTTCGTCCTGACTCGGGAAGAGGGCGGTCGCCACAAACCCTTCGGCACCGGCTACAAGCCTCAGTTCTACTTTGGAACGACGGACGTGACCGGAAGCATCGACGTCGGTGAGATCGGCCTGGTGAGTCCGGGCGATCGGGCACGAATCAGCTTTCAGCTGGGCAAGCCTGTCGGCGTCGAGAAGGGCATGCGCTTCGCCATCCGCGAGGGTGGTCGGACCGTCGGCGCTGGAATTGTGACCGAAGTGTCCTGATATTCGGCCAGAAATGGCAGAATAGGAAACAAGACAAAGTGCCCTCTCCCAATCGTGGGAGAGGGCCATATCTCAGTCCTGTATGAAATCGGGATGGGACATATTGAGCCGTTGTGGCCAAGCCCGGCAAGGCACCTCCCCGGTAAGGAGGAGAGCGCGGGTTCAAATCCCGCCGGCGGCTCCATCTGTGCGTGTATTTCAACGGTAGAATGATTGGCCTCCACCCAGTCGATGCGGGTTCAACTCCCGTCACGCGCTCCATTTCATGTGGTTGGGCCTGCCAAGGGCCCTCAGGCCTGTAGAGCTCGAAGGCAGAGCGCGGTTGTCGTATTTCCGTCGGTTGGGGTTCGAGTCCCCATGCAGGCTCCACTTCGCAGGTGAGATCTCATTGGTGAGAGCCTGGTGCGCCACACCGGGATGGGACGGGTTCGATCCCCGCCACTTGCTCCATTTTATCAGGCCTCCAACGGGGCCTTTGAGTCAGCGTCTTCCCTCCTCACTGCGTCGCTGTGCTCCTTCGTTCGTCAGTCCAGACGCTGACGGCCCCTCGTCGGCCCTCGACCCTGTGGGTCGAATTATCGGGCCTCCAACGGGGCCTTTGAGTCAGCGTCTTCCCTCCTCACTGCGTCGCTGTGC
>CAYYHT010001127.1:0-1736 GCA_964471355.1 uncultured Enterobacteriaceae bacterium | reverse complement strand
GGATGCGCATGGATGTGGCGAGAGCTTACCCAATCCGCGAGGATCCATGCGAATCATCCCCATCGTCATGCTGGCTGTGATCGGTACCGGATGCGGCGCGTCCTTCCCGCTTTCGGGCGCCTGGGAAGGCAGCTGCGAGCTCAACACGGCCTCGCCGGTCTCGGGGTCGACGACGTACGACTACCGCCTGGTCATCGAGGAGAACTTCTGGGGAGGCGGCAGCACCACCACCACCGGCTGGGACTTCTATGCAGGCACCTACAGCGTCACGAGTGGGGAGCGCAGCTGGGATGGGCAAGGGTTCCAGTTCAGCCACTGCAATCTGTCGGCCGGATGCGGCGACATCAATGACCCGTTCTACCCAACCACAGCAGACACCTACGTGGAATGGGGCACCGTCACCAACGACGAGATTGCGGGCTACCCGAACGTGGACTTCAGGTTCTGGGGAGCTGTCAGCGGCGGCACCATGACGGGCAACTGCCAGCAGGTGTTCGAGCAGTGGAGCGGCGACAACGCGCCGGCCTTCGACATCGGGGGGACAGCCAGCGCAGAGCACGTCTCCAAGACCGAGGAGCCGTATTGAGAATCATTGCCCTCGCACTGCTTGCAGCCACAGCGTGCACCAACGGCGGCGGCTCAGGCCCCGACGACACCGACGTCGACCAAGAGCGCCCCGAGGGCGAGATGTTCTGCGGGTACCTCGCACTCCCGACGTTTACCTTTGACTACTACGACACACAGACCCCCCAGACCTGCTTTCTGCTGCGATTCTTTGACGACGCGGGGAACCAGGTGGACGAAACCCATGAGGGCCCGACCGACGTCGCGTTCTACATGTCTCTGCCGCACCAGACGACGTTCGACCGGGCAACCGGCGGCGATTGCCTGTTCACCGGCACCGACGCCGACGGGGCCACCAACGGCTGGAGCGTCGCGTTCGATGGCGCCAGCGGGGTCTGCCAGCTGCCGACCTTCGAGGTGTCCGGCGGGCCGACCGCGCGCCAGTTCCACACTGGCGCCGGAACCCTCTCTCTCGACCCGGCCACGGGATGGTGGTTGTCCACGGGCAACCTGGGGTTCGTCGACTACAACTACACCGACGCCATGCCGTTGCAGGGCACGGCAGTCGTGCAGAGCGCCAGCTGGTCCATCACCGGCGAGAGCCGCGAGGCGGACTTCGGATGGCCCGTCACGCGATTCGGCGGCGAGTGCGATGTGCAGGGCAGCTACGCCACCTCGAACTGGACCGCCGAGCAGCTGAACGCCAATCCGCTGCCGCAATGTTCAGCCTTCGCGGACCCCGCGGCCATCGGCACGCCCACTTACGCGTTCACCCTGGGCGGGCACGGCATTCCGTGGAGTGACGGCTCCACCAAGAAGCTGGCCAAGCTGCACCAGCAGTGCATCTTTGGTGGCCAGACAGACACCAACTGGACCACTGCAGTCGACTTCGACGCCGGTGACATCGCGGTGTCCTACCGCGGCAACTACATCGCCGACGACAATCGGCCCTATTGGTGCGAAGTCAGCTTTCACGGGGACATCGCGACGGAGGCTCGGTAGCGTCGCTTCATCTGGACTGGGCCGGAGAGCGGTCCATGAACGCCGCGCCGCTCCATCTCAGACCGTCAGTCCGTCTTCAGGCTCCAACTGCGAACCAGGGCTGGGGGCAAGCGGAACGACGCCTTTTTCCCCTCCCGCTGCACGTTGATCAGCGCCTCCATGACGCCGGT
>CAYYHT010001126.1:0-1739 GCA_964471355.1 uncultured Enterobacteriaceae bacterium | reverse complement strand
GCATGTTCAGGCGCCGCAGCGGCACTCCCGCAGCCCGGCAACCATTCTGGACGGTGATCTCGAGCACTTCAGCCGCCCCATCCTCGATGACCGTGAGGCTCTTGATGTCTCCCTGCCGCACGAAGCGAAGGATCTGGTCCGAGGCCGCCAATCGGGGAGACAGCACGATGTCGATGCCGAGCTGCCGGTAGATCTCCATGTAGTCAGGACGCTGGACCAGAGCGAGGGTACGAGACGCCCCGGCACGCTTGGCGATCAGCCCGGCCATCAGGTTCACCTCGTCCTCATGGGTCACAGCGACGACCAGGTCGAAGCGATGCACCTCTTCGTCCTGCAGCAGCTCGAGATCGGTCCCGTCCCCGTGAACCACGGTGACGCCATCGTGTTCAGACGCGATCTTCTCGGCTCGGTCACGGTCGACCTCGATGATCATCACCTCGGTGTGGTCGGCGACCAACGTGCGGGCGAGCGCCTCGCCCACGACACCTGCGCCAACGATACATACCTTGCGGGCGCGATCCTGCCGCGTGAAGCGGTCCTCGGCCTCGGCCATTTTATCGGGATTACCCACCAGATAGACCCGGTCTCTGGGCAGAAGGACGTCTGCGCCTCCGGGAATGAACAGCTCGGAGTTTCGCACGACAGCAGCGACGAGCACGCCACGGGGAAGACCCAGGTCACTGATCGGTCGATGCAGTGTGCGCGTGGTTTCTTGCAGGCTCACTTGCACCAGCTCGACCCGGTCATTGGCCAGGTCCATCACATCGAGAGCCCCATGGCTTCGGGTGATCTTGACGATCTCGTGGGCAATCAGCACCTGCGGATTGAGCACCATGTCGACGCCAAGCATGCCGTAGTGGATGCCCGAGTTCCCCTGACCCCAGATCTGCTGCTGAACCCTGGCGATGCAGCGCGCGGCCCCGAGCTCCTTGGCGGACAGCGCCGCAATCAGATTGACCTCGTCGCTGTCGGTGCAGGCGACCACCAAGTCCGCGTCGCCGCAGCGAGCTTGCTTGAGCAACTCCCATGAGGCGCCGTAGCCCGTCAGGGTGGACACATCGTGGTGCTCTTCGACGTACGCGACGGCCTTCGGGTCGAGATCGACAGCAACCACATCGTGCTGATCCGCCTCGAGGGTGCGCACGACATGCCGTCCAACCTGGCCTATGCCAATGACCACGACGTACACCTAGCCCTCCACCGGAACCGCAGGGGCCGACGGAGTCACATCGGCCGGAGGCATGCCGTCCCGCTCACGACGAATTTGCCCCGCATCGACCAGCAAACCCTTCAAGAGGCGGGGTGCCAGCAACTCGTGAACCATCACCGATCCCAAGATGGCGGTATAGGCGAGATCGATGGCCGGGCCCTCGTAGACCAATCGCAGCGACAGCGCCATGGCCAGCGCCTCGTCTCCCTGAGCCAACAGTCCACGACCAATGTCGCGCCGCTGGCCGGTGCCCGCGGTGCCAATCCAGCACCCGACAAGCTTGCCCCCCATTCGCATCGCGATGTAGCTGCCAGTGATGGCAATGGTGGGGGCCAGGGCCGTCCACGACAGCGGCTGGCCGTGCCAGGGCGCCACCCAGAGCGCTCCGCTGAAGAACAGCAGCACCAAAGACATCGGGCGACGGGTTCCGTGCAGCGTACCCCGCACACCTGCGCCGTCCTGCATGGAGTTCGCGACCACCATTCCCAGAATGAGATTTACCGCCAACAAAGACAGATTGAGGAAGAAG
>CAYYHT010001125.1:0-1741 GCA_964471355.1 uncultured Enterobacteriaceae bacterium | reverse complement strand
CTACCAACCTGTGGCGGCAGGTACACAGAGGTGGCACATCATATTTCTTGCACGCTCACGGCTTCCACACGTCAGGCACAATCCGGAGGCCGACGCGACTATGCTCCGTCCATGTCCTGCCCCTTCTGCCAACTAGACCCCGCTCGCATCATTTGGGAGAGCGAGCTGACCATCGCCATTCGCGATGGCTACGCGGTGTCGCCTGGGCACACCCTCGTCATCCCCAAGCGCCACGTCGCAACGTACTTCGAAGCCTCCCCTTGGGAGCAACAGGACATTTGGCGAGCCATCGCCGAACTCAAAACCGCCCTCGACTCTGAGCTGGCGCCCGATGGGTACAACATCGGCATCAATGCAGGACAAGCCGCTGGTCAGACCGTGATGCACTTGCATGTGCACCTCATCCCCCGCTTCAAAGGCGACATGGATGACCCGAGAGGCGGCGTGCGCGGAGTGATTCCGTCCAAGCAGAAGTACAACCCGGCGGCCAGTTCGACGAAGCACGGCACACCGAGCCCTACAGGCCTCGGTCCCTACGCGCCCCTCACTCCCTTTGTGCCAGGAGAGGAGACACAGCTGAGCCAGGTCCTGCACCAGGCACTGTCGGCTTCAACCCACGCCGACTGGGTCGCGGCCTTCCTGCAGAAGTCGGGCCTGGACGAGCTTGCGGGCGGTCTTGAGCACGCCCTGGAGAACGGAGTCCATGTTCGCATCCTGACTAGCGACTACCGCAACTTCACGGACCACCAGGCGCTGACTCGACTGCTGAACATGCAGCAGGGCGCCCCCACCCTCGCGGTGAAGTTCTTCCGAGTCGAAGCGAAGAGGGAGTCCTTCCACCCCAAGGCCTACATCTTCGTGAACAACCCACACGGAGTCGCTTGGGTTGGCAGCAGCAACCTCAGTCGCACGGCACTGACGGACGGCATCGAGTGGAACCTGCGAACCACTCAAGACGCGCACTTTGTGGACATCCGCCAACGGTTCGAGAAGCTCTGGAACGATCCCCGCGCCCAGGAACTGACTCGAGACATCATCGAGGAGTACGCGCTGCTCGCTCCAGTACCCAAGCCCCAAGGACCCGAGCGTGCACTGGTGCCGCCCACTCCGCACCCAATTCAGCTCGAGGCCTTGCAGGCGCTGCGGCGAACACGAGAAGAGGGTGAGACGCGCGGCATGGTGGTCCTGGCCACGGGGCTGGGCAAGACCTTTCTGTCGGCATTCGACTTCCAGCAGATGGGCGGTCGCCGAGCGCTCTTCATCGCGCACCGAAAGGAAATCCTGAAGCAAGCGCGAGACACATGGGGCCGCGTCTTTCCAGATGAGAGTGCGGGACTCATGGTCGATGGCGTCCGACAGCCCGACGCCAACCTGGTCTTCGCGTCCATCCAGACCCTGACCCGAGCCAAGAACCTCAAGCTCTTCGCACCCGATCACTTTGACTACGTCGTCGTCGACGAATTCCACCACGCCGCCGCACGCACCTATCGGCAGGTCATCGCCCACTTCAGACCCCGATTCCTGTTGGGCCTCACAGCGACGCCAGATCGAATGGATGGGGCGAGGCTTCGCGACCTCTGCGACGACAACGAGGTGTTCCGAGCCGGCTTGGTGGAGGGCATCTCCCGCCAACTTCTCGTGCCATTTCACTACTTCGGCGTCGCCGACACCATTGAGTACGACCGAATCCCCTGGCGAAATGGGCGCTTTGAACCAAAGTCCCTCGACCACGCCATGGCCA
>CAYYHT010001124.1:0-1742 GCA_964471355.1 uncultured Enterobacteriaceae bacterium | reverse complement strand
AAGGCGATGGTCGAGGCCAACAAGCTGCTTGGCCGCACCGACAACCCCATGCCTATCGATGGTTTGTGTGTGCGCATTGGGGCCATGCGCTGCCATGCCCAGGCGGTCACCATCAAGCTCAATGCGGACGTTCCCATCGACGAGATTTCCCAGATGATCGACGAGGCCCACCCGTGGGTCGACGTGATTCACAACGAGTCCGAAGCCACGCTCGCCAAGTTGACGCCGGCCGCCGTCGCGGCGAGCCTGCAGGTTCCGGTGGGACGCCTGCGCAAGATGAAGCTCGGCCCTCGATTTGTGACTGCATTCACGGTGGGCGATCAGCTGTTGTGGGGGGCTGCCGAGCCTCTGCGACGTATGCTGCGAATCCTACTGGAGGAAGCGCCATGAAGCTGCTCGTCGAGAGTGATCTGCCCGTCGATGCCAAGACCGCTTGGTCCCTGTTCGAGTCCGAGGACTTTGATGCCCGCCTCGAAGATGCGGCGAACATCGTCGGCGAGGTACTCGACGTGAGCCAGGACGGCGACATCAAGGTGCGGCGCCTGAAGTACCGCTCCAAGACCGAGCTTCCAACGCTGGTCGCCAAAGCGCTGGGGGCCAAGAGCCTGACCTATGAGCAGACCAACCGCTTCAACCCGGCTACCGGGCGCATGGACTGGGTCGTTGCACTGCCTGTGCTGACCGACCGTGTGAGTGTGTCTGGCTCGACGACCATCACCGACAAGCCAAGCGGCGGTTGTCGCCGAGTGGTTGATGGCGAGATCACGGTTCGCATGCGCTTTGTGGGCGGATCGATCGAGAAGGCGGTCGTCGCCGAGTTCGAGAAGAGCATGTCCCGCGCCGTTGATTTGGTTCGGGATCTGGCTCGCGAGAAGGGCCTGGCTTCCTAGGCAGCCGGGGCTACATCAGGAAGAAGACCGCGAACACGCTGACCAAGATGATGCCGCCGACGCCCATCAGCATGAGCGCGGCCACCAGGGCAAGGCCTGCATAGACCATGAGGTTCGAGCCGGCCTCGACCTCGACGGTCGGCGCCCGCTGATCGCCCGAGCCGGTCTCTTGCCGCATCTCCTGGAGGGCCTCTTCGCGGGCCGAGATGATCTCCTCAGCCTCGCGGGCCGATGTCACGTCGCCCAGATCGAGCGCGAAGGTACCGGCTGCGGCCTCGTCCTCTTGGGCGTCTTTCTGCTGCAGCATGTGCTGAGCCACCGAGCCGATCGTCGAGCCCAGTGGCAGGTCGGTGGGGTAGCCCGTGGTCTTGCCGAACAGCATCATGGCCAGGTCGTCGGGGGTCTGCAGCCGCTTGTCCACGTCGATGTCGAGCGCTGCGTTGATGGTGTTGACGACCTCGTCTGGCAGGTCGGGAACCACGTCACGCGGCGGCGTATAGTCACCCGCAGACACCTGCTGAAAGATCTCGAGGATGCCTTTGCCGTTGAAGGCCAGCTTGTGCGTGGTCAGTTCGTACAGGATGCACCCCAGGCTGAACATGTCGGCGCGGCCGTCGGCCTTGGCTGCATCTCGAATTTGCTCGGGGGCCATGTAGCGCGGGGTGCCCATGGTGGTGCCGTCACGGGTCTTGAGCGCGTCGCCGCCGTCCTGGTCCTTGGCCAAGCCGAAGTCAGCGATCTTCGGAATCAGGCGCGAATCGCCGATGTGCATCAGCACGTTTGCAGGCTTGAGGTCTCGGTGGATCGTGGTCTGCGCGTGGGCCACGCGAACGCCATTGAGCACGCCACCGA
>CAYYHT010001123.1:0-1743 GCA_964471355.1 uncultured Enterobacteriaceae bacterium | reverse complement strand
GAGGGAATGCGCCTGCTGAAGTTGCTGCGGGCGTAATCAAGCAGCGGGCATGGGCTTCTCGCCGGCTACACTGGGCGTGTTCAACGGAGTGAACATGCGCATCCTGCTCGTACCCCTTGGCCTGTTGGCGCTGACTGCCTGCCGTCAGGGCGATCTGGTCGTCACCGACTACAACCAGGACCCAGCTGTCACGATCACGCAGCCCGCCAGCGACAGCAGCTTTGGCGAGGGCGAGGCCATCACCTTCGTCGCGACGGTCGCCGACGACGGCGGACCCGAGAACCTGGCGCTGACCTGGACCTCGGACATCGCCGGCACCCTTGTCGAGAACGGTACGGTCGACAACATCGAAGGCAATGTCGAGTACATCACCGCCAGCCTGACCCCCGGCAACCACGTCATCACGCTGACAGCCATCGACCAGGAAGGCCTGTCGGGCAACCACAACATCACTGTCAGCATCGCCGACAACCCCGATGCGCCCACGATTCAGATCGTGCACCCCGCCGGTGGCGAGAACGGAGCCGAGGGCGAAGAGTTCGAGTTTGTCGCCCTCGTAGGTGACGCTCAGGACGACGCCAACTCCCTGATCGTCAGCGTCGTCTCGGACGTCGACGGCCCGCTGTGTGATAGCTACGCCGATCTCGCGGGCATCGCCGAGTGCCAGTCTGTGGCGTCTCCGGGCGACCACACCCTGACCTTCACGGTTGAAGACCTCGACACCCTGACCAGCGAAGCCACCACCCTCTGGGTCGTGGTCTCTGGCGACGATGTCGACAACGACGGCGACGGGTTCACGCCCAACCAAGGCGACTGCGACGACAACGATCAATACGCCTTCCCCGGTGCCGTCGAGGTCCAGAACGGACGCGACGACAACTGCAACGGCATCGTCGACGAGGGCGGCCCGACGTACGACAACGATGGCGACTGCTACTGCGCGGTCGGTCCATGCACCGGCTCCATCGAGTCGACCTGCGGCAGTGTGCTCGAGGGCGACTGCGACGACACGGACGTCGATGTGAGCCCGCTGGGCTTTGACGAGCCGGACATGGGCTATGTCGATGGCAACTGCGACGAGATTGACGGGAACCCCGCCGACAGCGTGTTTGTGGATGGAACCAGCGGCAGCGACAGCAACAACGGCACCGACCCAGGCAGCCCGGTCAAGACGCTGGACGAGGCCTATGACGTCGCCTCCTCTACAGGTCGAACCTGGATTCTCATCAAGGGCACCACGCTCGACATGAGCGGCAACTTCGAAGAGGGTGTCAACCTGGCGGGTGGCTACAGCGGCAGCGACTGGGATCGCGGTACTGGCTTGGCTCGATTGTCCGTCGGACGCAGCGGCAAGACCATCAGCGGATGGAGTGCCGACACCGAGTGGCAGCAGATCGAAGTCGAAGCCAGCAGTGGCACAGGCTTCTCGGACAGCTCCTTTGCCCTGCGCGTGCACAGCACCACCAACCTCACGTTGACCGAATGCGCACTGCGTTCGGGGGACTCCGGGCGAGGCTCGGACGGCTTTGGCGGTGCCAATGGCGCCAACGGCACAAACGGGGCCAGTGGCGGCAACGGCTGCGAGGACTCCATCTGGCCGTGTGATAGCTGCGGTCGTCCCGGTGGCGGCGGCGGCGGCGCTGCGGCGACAGGGGCTGGCGTCTGCGTGGCCAATGCTGGTGGCAGCGGCGGTCGGCCAGGACACAACGACGGCGCTCATTCGCGCGACGCAAAAGGGTCATC
>CAYYHT010001122.1:0-1763 GCA_964471355.1 uncultured Enterobacteriaceae bacterium | reverse complement strand
CATCTCGGTGGCATCGGGGTGCTCGGCGGCGTCGCGGACGGACCACAGCAGGTGATCGGTCATCAGCAGACCGTCAAGGGCGCGCACATGGACGACGGCGCGAATGGACGTCTCTTGAACCGGCCGGCGGACTCGCGCCCCTTCGGTGTCCACCATCCATAGCGAGCCGCCCTCGTGCCCGATGTAGACCTCGGCACGCTCGACGCTCAGGTCGACGGCCATGGCACCTGAGATGTCGCGGGCCAGCTGTTGCAGGGGGCCAGCGTCGCCGATGCTGGCGCTGCCGCCATCGGTGACGGTGGGGGTGTCGACGAGCGTGTAGTCGCCCGGGTAGTCCGCAGGTGCGGTGAACTGGGCCCCCTTGCGCGCGTACTGCTCGACCGCTTGCTTGTAGGCGCCGTCGGTCAGTCTCCATGCCGACAGGGACAGCGTGTGCGGAGTGATCTGCTGCGGCACCGGACCGCGGGCAAAGCCGGTCTGCCAGCCCCCGAAGTTCGTGTTGTCGAACTCGGGACTTCCGACGCGAATCTCGACGGCCAGAGCATTGAACGGGTTGTCATTGCTGCGAACCAGGGCGCCAAAGCTGGCCCGGGCGTCGATCTGTTCGAGCTGCAGCAGGTGATAGCGCAGGTGGTAGATCTCGGGAGCGTCTGTCAGCGTGAGCTCGGCACGGTGGCGCTCCATCGATTCGTTCAGCGCGTCGACGAGCGGTTCGCCTGCATTGGCGGTCAGGGCGGCCAGAAGCAACAGCATCAGTTCGCCTCCGCAGCGCCGTCACTCTTGACGTCGGGTTTGGCCAGCAGCGGCGGTCGCTCCTGCCCCTTTTCTTTGAGTTGGAACTCGAGCTTCTTGATGAGCATGGCGGGCGCCACGCCAGAGACCGGGACCCACCCGCTCTCGGCGCCACAGTGGCCGTTGAAGACCTCGCGGGTGTCGCTTGCTGCAATCAAGTTGCCGAAGGCCACGAGCGGGGTGCCGACCAAGTCGATGCCGCGCACCAGCTCGTCGGGCCGACCGTCTGCATAGACCCGCCAGCTGGCTGACGCCCGAATGTTGAACGCGTTGGGCATCTGCCGCCCGGTCATCGTGAAGCCGCCGTCGATCTCTTCGACGATGATGCCAAACTCGAGTCCCTGGGCCTCGACCTCGGCCAGCAGCATCTCGCGCAGCTTGTCGGTCGTGACCGTCTCGCTGGCCTCGACGATGGTGTTGCCCATGCGGCTGACCGGTGCTCGACCCGCCATGCGCCGTCCGTGCCCATTGCTCTCGCTGAAGCCCTCGATCGGGGACCTGCCCATCAAAAATCCCTGAAAGATGCCGTCTTCGACCAGGTTGGCGCGGCTCGCCGGGGTGCCCTCGTCGTCGTAGGCGTACAGCCCGTTCAGGTCCTCGCCCTCGAGCTGGGCCACGGTCGGGTCGTCATAGACGTCGATGAATGCCGGCAAAATCGGCTTGCCCACTTGTTCGGCGAAGGTCTTGCCCTCGTGAGCGGACTTTTGGCGATGCCCCTCGACGCGGTGTCCGAAGACTTCGTGGAAGAACACAGCGGTGGCCCGGCCCTGCAAGATGATGGGGCCCGTCCAGGGCTGACCGCGGGGAGCCTCACTCAGGGCGCTGATGCGCTCGACAAGTTCGTCGGCGCGCTTGAGCAGCGCGTCACGCTTGGGCAAGCGGTCGGGGGTGTGCACATCCCAAGACTCGAAGACATGCACCGCATCGCCGTCGTCGGCGGTGGTCTGAATTTGTATGTTGATGCACAACTA
>CAYYHT010001121.1:0-1764 GCA_964471355.1 uncultured Enterobacteriaceae bacterium | reverse complement strand
GCGGCGAGTCAGGCACCGGAAAAGAGCTCGCGGCCCGCGGGCTTCACAGCGCCAGCGGCCGCACCGACGGACCGTTCGTGGCCATCAACTGTGCTGCCGTGGCCGACAACCTGTTCGAGTCCGAGTTCTTTGGGCACGAAAAGGGAGCCTTCTCGGGTGCGGTCAGCCGCCAGGACGGCGCCTTCCAGCGGGCTGATGGCGGCACACTCTTTCTCGACGAGGTCGGCGAGCTCAAGCTCGATGGCCAAGCCAAGCTACTGCGCGCCCTCGAGTCGGGCGAGATTCGCCGGGTCGGCGGTTCGAAGACCGAGTTTCCCGACGTGCGCATCGTCGCCGCCACCAACCGCAACCTGCCACGCATGGTCAAGCAGGGCACCTTCCGCGAGGACCTCTATTTCCGGCTGTCGGTGCTGACCGTGCGCATGCCTCCCCTGCGCGAGCGACGCGGTGACATCGCCCTGATTGCCCGCCGCCTGCTCGAACGCACCCATCCCGGCGCCAGCCTGCTGCCACCGGCCGTCGAGCACCTCGAGACCTACGAGTGGCCCGGAAATGTGCGCGAGCTGCGAAACGTGCTGACTCGGGCTGTGGTCCTGACTGGCAACGAGATTGGCCCCGGCGATCTGGTGTTCAATCCCTGGAGCTTCGACGACGACGCCATCGAGCCGGACGGCGACACCGAAGAGGTCAATCCCGAGCGCGCCCAGATCGCCTCGGCCCTCGCCCGGCACAAGGGAAACCGCACACAGACCGCACGCGAGCTGGGCATCGCACGCAGCTCACTGCTCTACAAGATGCGTCGGCACGGCATCTCCTGAAAGCGGCTGAAATGGTTCGGGTTGCATGAACGCGTGAGGATGAGTGCGAGACGAAGCTCGCCCCTCCTTGGAGGGGGAAGCTCGCCCCTGCTTTTGGAGCCGTTACACATGTCTGCCACGCTCTCCTCGCTCTCACAGACCCCCGCCATGTCCACACCCGCTGCCCGCAACACCGTCGCCGATGAAGAGTACGGCATGCTCATTCGCAGCCTTGACTGGGCGTGTTGGGGCGCCGAGAAGTTGATGCTGCCCATCGGCAAGCTCGACGTCGACAGCATTGTCGCGTCATCTGAGCGAACCGCCGGGCTGAACGACTGGGGAGACCCCGGCTGGCGTCCCCGCTTGCAGACCGCCATCGACGCTGGAAAGAACGCGCCGCTCACCTCGTTTGCCCGGGTGTTGCTGCGCCAGATCATCATCAAGTCGGCGGTCAACCGCCTGCAGATCACCGAACACGTCAAGAAGCACCCCGAAGTACTCGATGTCGAGGTCAAGCGCCCCATCTTCGTGCTGGGCTTCCCCCGCACTGGCACCACCCTGCTGCAGAACCTGCTGCAGCTCGACCCCGACCGTCGCGCCCTGCAGTTCTGGGAGCTGACGCATCCGGTGCCCACCCTCGACGACCCCGTCAAAGACGTCGCAGCCCGCCTGGCCGTCAGCAAGCGCGAGGTCGACATCGCCTACATGGTCGCCCCCGAGATGGGCGACGTGCACTTCCTGTCCCCGACCACCGCCGAGGAATGCTGGGCGCTGTTCAACAACAGCTTTGCGGTCATGAACTGGGACCTGCAGAGCGGCCTCACCGACTACGGCGAGTGGCTCATGAAACAGGACATGGTGCAGCCCTACCGCGAGTACAAGCAGTACCTACAGGCGCTGCTGCTGCAGCGTCCCGCCGAAAACCTCGTGCTGAAGTGCCCTGAGCACCTGTGGAACCTCGACGCGC
>CAYYHT010001120.1:0-1771 GCA_964471355.1 uncultured Enterobacteriaceae bacterium | reverse complement strand
ACAACGGGTTCAAGGCGATTCAGGCCGGGTTTTCGGCCAGCTGTGCCCTCGACGCGTCCGACAATCCGTTGTGCTGGGGCTTCGATGGGCTTGACCTGATTTCGCAGACGCCGACCACGCAAGCGCTGAGATCGTTGGCGTTCACCAATCGCACCGCCTGTGGCATTCGAATCACCGATGGACAGGTGGTCTGTTGGGGGACCGACCAAGACGGCATTGTGAGCGCCCGGCCGCTGACCGGTGGATTCCGTGCGGTGGCCGTCGGAAACACTCACGCCTGTGCGATGTCCACAACCGGAAGCCTATTGACTTGCTGGGGAGATGACGGAGGAGGGCAGCTGTTGGCGCCGACAGCCGCGGTGAGCTCCTTTGGCCTCACCAACACCGGAGCGTGTGCCAACGATCTGGTGAACGGCACGGTGATGTGCTGGGGATCGGATTCGGGGGGCTTGGTTAGCGGGGCGCCGCCCGGCGCATTCAATGTGCTGGACGCTGGTGCCGGCACCGTGTGCGCGCTGCGTTCCTTTGACTCGACCCCGGCGTGCTGGGGAAGCGACGTGCGAAACATCGACAATCCGCCGCCCTACCCCATGAAACAGATCTCACTCGGAACCTCTCACGGCTGCGCGGTCATGGCGGACGACACCGCCAATTGCTGGGGAAGCACCGACGACGGGCGTGCCCAGGTCCCGGCAGCACCGTGAGTTTTCTCGACGATTGGCAATACGACCTGCCTGCGCACCTCATTGCGACGCGTCCGGCGCAGCAACGGGATGGCTCGCGTCTGCTGCAGGTCCCTATAAATGGTGGGGCGCCCGTCGACCGGGCATTCACCCACTTGGCGACGCTGCTGCGTCCGGGCGATCTGCTGGTGGCCAACAACACCAGGGTGATGGCATCGCGCGTTCGAGCCCACCGCTCCACGGGAGGAGCGGTCGAGTTGTTGCTGTTGCAGCCGGGTCCCGGGCCTATCGAGGCCTTGGCGCGTCCGGCGCGCCGACTCAAGGTGGGTGAGGTGCTCCAGCTCGAAGCGGGAGGCACAGCCACGATTGTCGCGCGGCCCGACGCGGAGGGCATCTTGTTGATCGAGACCGATCCCGATCCCGTCAGCGTCATGGCAGCCCAGGGCGAGATGCCGCTGCCTCCCTACTTGGGTCGTGGCGCAGAAGCGGGCGATGCCGTTCGCTATCAGACGGTGTTTGCTGGCCCTCTGGGAGCGTCAGCGGCGCCCACAGCGGGACTCCACTTCACTCCAGACGTGCTGGCCGCTGTTGCACAGGCCGGAATCGGCTGGGCCACACTGACGCTGCACGTCGGCATAGGCACGTTCCGCCCCCTTCGCCCCGAAGATGTGGCGGCGGGCAAGCTGCATCCCGAGTGGCTGGTGATTCCCCAGCAGACGGTCGAGGCGATCAGCGAGACTCGGAGCCGTGGTGGCCGCGTGATCGCCGTGGGAACGACCTCGGCCCGCGCGCTTGAGGCGTCGACCTCAGCGGGCGATCGGGTGCCCCAGGCCGGCGCGCGAACCACCCGACTGTTCATTCAGCCTGGGTACGACTTTCGCTGCGTCGACGGCTTGCTGACGAATTTCCACCTGCCCGGCAGCAGCCTGCTGATGCTGGTTGCAGGGCTGATCGGGCGCGAGCGCCTGTTTTCCTCCTACGAGACCGCCGTCCAGCGCGGTTATCGGTTCTATTCCTATGGCGACGCGATGCTGCTCCTTTGAACTGCTGGCGACGGCGGACAGTGCCCGAACCGGGGTGCTGCATCT
>CAYYHT010001119.1:0-1772 GCA_964471355.1 uncultured Enterobacteriaceae bacterium | reverse complement strand
CCAAGAAGCACCCACGCCTCGGGCTCGTCGGTGTCGGTTGCGGCGTATTGGTAGCCGGCCTCGACCTCGACCTCGCCTTCGGTGGCCTGCCGCAGTCGTAGGACTGCCTTGATGTACTGCGTCGCCGCAGCAAGCTGCCACGGCGTCATGGCCCACCAGGCGCCGTTTGTATTCTCGGCAGCCTGGACAGTCATTCGGGACTCAGGGAGCAACCATGTCGCCATCACTCTCTCCTTGTTTCAAGTGCCGCTGGTGCCGACCTGGAAGTCCACGTCGCCCCACTCATAGTTGGTGCCGCTGACGTTCTTGGCCGACACGCCAAAGCGAATGAAGAACTTCCCGTTGAGCCACTCCAGCTCGACGGCACTGCCATTTGCGCGTGCGAGCTGAGCCAAGACCAGTGGGCCATGCGGCGGCGCGACCAGATCTGCGACCATCGCCCCAACCAGCTGCGATGGCCCAAGCCCGAGAATGCGCTCCATCACACCATTCGAGTGATCGACACGACCAGACCGGTCCACGATCAGGGCCCCCACCCCTGCCACCGCAGTGCAGCAGAGCGCAACTCAGCCTTCTTGATCGCAATCTCAACGGCCGCCTCTACCTGGGCAACGGAGCCTGGTTTGGCCACAAACACATCTGCCGCCGGACAGGGCCTCGCAGTGCCTGACCACAGACAACGTCCGACGGCTGGATACCGCACGGCGATAATCTCGAGCATCTCGACGCCCGTCATTGGCGACATCGCATTGTCGCTCACGACGACGTCGATCGCGTCCTGCTCGAGGCAGCGCAGGCCCTCAGCGGCGCTCTGGGCAAAGCTGAAGCGCCAGCTTGGTCGCGTCGACGGGAAGACGGCGCGCAACGACCGGTGGATGGACGGATCATCGTCGACGAACAAAACGTGTATTGGTGGGGTGGCAGCCATGTTTCACACCTATCCTGCTGCATCATTCGCAGACAAGTGCCTCCAGACTTCCGCCTGTGCACTTTCATCTCGGGATAGCTTCGCTCCAACACGGAGTTCCCATGGCCAGCCTTCAATTCGCACGCGACGGAAAACGAGTCTTCGTGCACCTGTTGAAGCCCGGACGCACAATCATCGGCCGGTCGGACCGATGCGATGTGGCCCTGCCCTCGGACAGCCTGTCTCGCACCCACTGCATCGTCGAGAAGCGCGGCGACGAGTGGTGGGTGACCGACCGCTCGCGCAACGGCACGTTGATCAACGGCGACAAGATCGACAAGCGTCGGGTCATTTCTGGCGGCGAAGAGCTCGGCATCGGCGACTACACCGCCAAGCTGGTCCTGAGCCGGCCGACCGACGGCGACGCCACCACAGCCACCATGACCGCTGTGCCCGCCCCCCACGAAGAGCTGGTCGAGGTCACTCCCGACACCATCGCCACCAACCGAGCCCAGCTCACCTTCACCGCCGGCACCCGCGAGGGCGAGAGCTTCCTGCTGCGCCGAACCGTCACCACCCTGGGCGGGCACGGGGCCGACTTGGTCTTGGACCCCGATCTGCCTGTGCGAGCGCTCATCGTGCGCTGTGTGCGTGGGCGCGTCATGGTCGAGCCCGCCGAAGCCCCCGCTTCACTGGCCGGTTTGCGGGTGCGCAGCATCACCCCCGCCCTGCCCGGCGAAGAGCTGCGCATCGGCGAGCACCGGGCCATCATCACGGTACACACCGAGGCCGAGCCCGCCCCAGAACGCAGCAGCTTTGGCCTGATGGTCGGCAAGGCCGCCTCGACCCGCAAGCTGTTCGGCGT
>CAYYHT010001118.1:0-1779 GCA_964471355.1 uncultured Enterobacteriaceae bacterium | reverse complement strand
CTGTTGCTGACGCCCAGATCGATGCCCTTCTGGATGCGGGTCGTGGTGGTGACGAAGAGGTCGTCGCCCACCAGCTGCACTCTGTCACCCAGGCGATCAGTCAGGATCTTCCAGCCTTCCCAGTCGTCTTCGTGCAGGCCATCCTCGATGCTGAACAGCGGGTACTTGTCGACGAGTCCCTCGTAGTAGCTGACGAGTTCTTCTGCGGACCACTTGGCGTTCTCACCGCCCAAGTTGTAGGTGCCGTCGGCATAGAACTCGGACGCTGCGACGTCGAGGGCCAACACGATGTCTTCGCCCGGCTTGAATCCGGCGGCCTCGATGGCCTCGACGATGAGGTCGAGTGCTGCGGCGTTGTTCGTCAGATCCGGAGCAAAGCCGCCCTCATCGCCGACGCCTGTCGCCAACTTACGGGCTTTGAGCACCTTTTTCAGGTTGTGGTAGATCTCGGCGCCCCAGCGCAGCCCCTCGGCGAAGTTCTTGGCACCCACGGGCAGCACCATGAACTCCTGGATGTCGACGTTGTTGTCGGCGTGGGACCCCCCATTGAGGATGTTCATCTGCGGCACCGGCAGCAGCGTGGCGAGCGGGCCACCGACGTACCGATAGAGCGGGAGGTCCGACTCGGCAGCGGCGACTTTGGCCACGGCGAGCGACGCACCCAGAATCGCGTTTGCGCCCAGGCGTGCTTTGTTCGGCGTGCCGTCGAGCTCGATAAGAAGCCGATCGATGCCACCCTGGTCTCGGCAATCGAGGCCAATCAGCTGGTCGGCGATGGCGTTGTTCACATTGTCGACGGCTTGGTCGACGCCCTTGCCCAGCCAACGGGTCTTGTCTCCGTCGCGAAGCTCGACCGCTTCATGCTCGCCAGTGGAGGCTCCAGACGGGACAGCAGCGCGACCCACGATGCCCGTGTCGGTGGTCACTTCGACCTCGACGGTGGGGTTGCCTCGGCTGTCGAGGATGGTACGGGCCTGGACCGAGTAGATGGTCGACATGTGGACTCCAAGAAGGGGAGTCAGCGTTTAACCACGGATCACTCAGGGGCGTAGTGGAAGGGCACCTCAACTGTGATGACCTGCCCCAGGCCGCCATCTGCAGAGGGGCGATTGGCTCGAAGCTGCAGTGGAGCCCCGTCGACCAAACAGCCGCTGGCGAGCTCGCAGCGGACGAACTCGTCTGAACATTCACAGGCCATCAGGGTGCGCAGCAGCGTTGGCAGGTCGTTCACGGCGCGATCGTTCACTGAAGTCAACAGATCACCCGCCCGTGGACCCGGCTCGACATCCGACGCAACGACGTTGAGTCCCTGCGGACTCTGCTCCAGCTGCAGGCCAATCGCAGACTTTGATGCCACCCCCATGTACCAGACAGGCGCGTCGGCCGAGATCTTGGTGGTCAGGTATTCCACGGTCATACGGGCCGAGAACACGGTGGGAGAGAGAATGAGCGGCAGGATGAGCCAGGAGCGAGGGAAGGGGAGGTGCCTGAGGCCCGCGAGGGGGATTGCAAGGGCGAGCGCGCCGATGGCGGACCAGGCAAAGATGGTGGGCGACACGGCTGACAAACCAGCGCTGTATTGCTGGGCCAGCTCAAATGACCCCAGGGTCCCCTGTTGAGCGCCCAGTGCTGCATTCAGACTGCGCATGCCGTCAGTGTCCACGGCCCATGCTGCTTCACCGACAGCCACGATTCCGCAAGCCGAGACGATGAGCCGCTGCCGGGCGTGTCCGTCATTCGGGTCAGGGCTTGCGATGGCCGCTGCAAGCCCGGATGCCG
>CAYYHT010001117.1:0-1786 GCA_964471355.1 uncultured Enterobacteriaceae bacterium | reverse complement strand
TCCTCAGGCTTCGCTTCGGTATTCTCACTTCCCGCCGGGCCCTGGCGCTTGCCGCTCCAGGGACTTCCGGGTGGCTCTGACTCACCGGTTGTCGCACTGGGTCGCACACTTCTGATTCGCAGCGCCTTGGCCGCCCCCAGGCTATCGTTCCAACGGGGATTTCGATGCGACCTGCCTTCCTTTCATTTCTTCTGCTGACCGGCTGCGGCGGCGACGACGACGACGACGGTTTCACGGTCGAAGAAGGCGACTGCAACGACCTGGATGCCTCAGTCCACCCGGATGCGTCGGAGATCTGCCAGAACGACATCGACGAGGACTGCAATGGCGTCGTCGACGACGGCTGTCCAGACCCCTTGGACGTGGACGACGATGGCGATGGCTATAGCGAGAACGAGGGTGATTGCGACGACAGTACGGCGGCCTTGTCGCCGCTGGCAACCGATGTCACTGGCGACGACATCGATCAAAACTGCGACGGGGTCGACGGCTTCGACGCAGACAGCGACGGCGTGGCCTCACTATCCTCAGGCGGCAGCGACTGCGATGACGCAGACGAAGCTACGTTCCCGGACGCTGTTGACACTCCAAGAGACGGCACGGATCAAGACTGCGACGGAGCTGACGATCTGTGGAGCACTGGTGCGTGCTCCGCCGACCCCACTCCTACCGGCGACAACGTGGGGTTCGTGACCTCAGACTTCAACATCGCAGCTGCAGATGGTGGGACGCTCTCGTTGTACGAACACTGCGCCGGGGTCACCGTGCTTCAGTGCGGCGTCATGTGGTCCGGACCCGACAAGGACGCCGCAGACGAGCTTCAAGGATTCCACGAAGCAATTGGCAACCTGGGCCTCACCGTCGCGCACATCTGGATGCAGAACGCCAGCGGCGACCTCCCATCCAACACCGATGCTCTGGATTTCGCGTCCGCCCGAAGCCTCACTGCCGTTCAAGCTGTCGACGCCGACGGCGTCTGTGACCGCTGGGTTGACAACACTTGGCCGACCATCGTCGTCATCGCGCCAGGGGGCGCAGTTCACAGCGTCTACGTCGGTGCCGGCGAACTCACGCAGGAGGTCATCGAGTCGATTCCGGCCCAATGACCTCAACGCAAGTCTGCGGCTGTCAGTCGCCGGCCGGGACAGAATGTTCCGGCGGAATCTCGGCATCACCGGCGGCAGGTATTGCAAGGCCGATACGCGGCCAATCTCCTTCAAGCGCCCCCGGCTAACGTTGGTAAGGCCCGACATGGCGCCGCGGGGGCCATGCAGGCCAACCTAAGAGCGTTAGCGCGGCGGGCAGAGGTGGAGGGAATTGTGGGTGTGGGCGAATCAGGCCAGACCTGCAAGGTCAGAGGGAAGGCTTGTACCTCACGGTCTTCTTGACCGGCATATCGGCCTTGATCGGCTGGAACTGCCAGCCCTTGACCTTGGTGGCCATGCACAACTCGAGGTCGGCGTTCGTGTTCTGCTTGGCGCTGACCGAGACGTCCTTGGTGTTGCCATTGCTCGCAATCGTGAACATCAGGACCCACTGTCCCTGCAGATTTTCATCGACCTCAAGCTGTTCGGTGTAGCACGTCTTCATCTTGCGCAGCTCGGCCTTCATCACGCGCTGGATCATGCCGATGATGGCGTTGTCATCCACCAGCATGGCGCCGCTAGCCACTGACCCGGGCACGTTCCCGTCTGCGCCAATCCGGTCGCTTGTGGCCGGACCGGCCCTGGGTGGGTGTGATCCAAAGCCCGGTCGTGCACAGTTCATGACCCCCTCATGAGAGCTG
>CAYYHT010001116.1:0-1790 GCA_964471355.1 uncultured Enterobacteriaceae bacterium | reverse complement strand
ATCCACGTGCCCATTCACACCTCCCCCGAGGCGGTGCTGGTTGTCAGCGGTCGGGGCTGTCACTTTGCGCCTGGCCGCGCCTGGACCTTCGACAACCAAGCCCCGCACGGCTTTGCCAACGGGCCCGTCGAGCGCATCCACCTGATCATCGACGTGGCCCCCAACCCATCCTTGGACCCGCTGCTCGAACAGGCCCAATTCCACGAGGGAACCGACGCGACCGAGCTGTGCAAGCGCATCGCGAATGACGACAACTTCAATCCGGACGAGTGGTGAAGGCTCCGCCCCCCTCTGACACGCCGGGTCGCGGCGACGCCCCCATTCGCGAGTCCGGCTTCTCGTACTTGCCGCAGTTCATAAGCGCGGCCGAGATCGACGAGCTGGTTTCCTATTTCGCGAGCCTGCATCCGCTGTGGGAGCAGCGCTACGCTGACGGGGACGTGAGCCGTCGCGGCGGCACAGGAAGGCTCACGCGACCGGTCTATTGGCTCGGCGCCTGGCAGTTCGCAGCGCTCGGCTACTACTCACAGCCAGACCATCTGCTCAACCGCTGCGTGCGTGGCGAGCCGCTGCCACCGGTCATGACTGGCATCTTGCAGCGACTGCGCCGAGAACTGGCCACACACGGCGACACCGGTCCGTTGCCCAACACCTGCCTCATCAACTACTACGGTCGCCAGCCAAAGAGCCCCGGAAAACCGCCGGTGGACTTCGCGCGGCTGCGCATGCATCGCGATGCCGAACCCGGGGCCGTGGTCATGTTCTCGGTCGGACAGCCCGCGCAGTTCGAGTTCATCGACCCCGAGCTCGGGGCGCCCGCCCATTCCCAATGGGTGCGCAACCGCTCAGTGCTCATCATCAGTGGCCCAGAGTACAAAGACCGGCTCTACCACCGCATCACCCGCGTTCGCTACGGCGACAAGCCCGCCTTGAGCGCCAAAGAACTCGCGGGCTTCGAGGTGCGCCGCGTGAGCGTGTCGTTCCGGCACGTGCCCGAGCAGCACATCCACGAGCTGAACCAGCTGTCTCCCGCCGCGCGGTCCGTGGCCCAACCCTATGTCGAGCAGCTGGCCGAGCACTCCCAGCACTACCGCCAGCAGCTGCAGTCGGACTAGCGCTTCTTCTTGTTCTTCTTGGGCTTCCGGTTCTTCTTCTGTTTCTTGCCCTTCTGCACGGCCTTGTTTGGCCGATGCCGCGGCTCTTTCAGCTGGCGGCGCAGCAGCTCGAGGTCGTCGGCAAGAGGGGCTGTGAACCGCATCGATTCACCGGTGATCGGATGCACAAAGCCCAGCACCCATGCATGCAGAGCCAGACGAGGCGCCCGCCGACCGACCCCCTGCCCGCCGTACAGCGAGTCGCCCAGCACCGGGTGACGGGACTCGGACAGGTGAATGCGCACTTGGTGGGTGCGCCCGGTCTGCAGCGTGGCCTCAACAAGACTGCAGTTGCCGACGGCCTCGACCATGCGCAGATGCGTCACCGCTGGCTTGCCGCCTTCTCCGCTGCCGCGCAGGCCATCGCCGCGATTTCGAATCAGCGTCGTGCTCACTGTCCTCTCGCCCGGCAACATGCGCCCCTGCACGATGGCCAAGTAGCGACGCTCCACATCGTGGGACTCGAGAAGGTCCTTGAGTCCGGCCTGTGCAGCGGCGGTTCGCGCGGTCATCATCAAGCCGGACGTGCCTTCATCCAGCCGGTGAACAGCCAACACCGAGCCGAGCACCTTGCCGGCCTCGGCCAGCACATTGGTCTCGGCGCGCCGCGGAGCCGGAACAGACAGCATGCGAGGC
>CAYYHT010001115.1:0-1795 GCA_964471355.1 uncultured Enterobacteriaceae bacterium | reverse complement strand
CAATGGCGAACGAATCATGACAAGGAGCGGCGAGCTTCGTCTCGCCGGTTCCCGCTGCCGAGCGGATCGAGGGCGAGACGAAGCTCGCCCCTCCTTGTCGCTATGCAGGCGAACTTCGGACTCACCCCACTAGGGCCCGATGCGCAGCACCTTTACGCCGAGGGGCTCAGCCCGTCCTCGGAGCTCCAGGGACCGGCACTCGCAGTCCGCAGCGACCTCCATTCCCTCTGTGCAGCTGTCATCGCTGATGAGAATCTCGCCAGCGGCCGCAGCAGAACCCAGGCGGGCGGCGGTGACTATGCCTCCACAAGCAGGCCATCGCACGGGTAGACTCCCGCGCATGCTGCTGTTGCTCTGTTCCCTGGCCCAAGCTGGCGGCCTCGATCTGATCGAGGTCGCGGGACCCTGGGGCAGTCCGGGAATGGGCGGACCGGCAGCGGTCTGGTTCAACCCCGCCGGGCTGGCCTATGAAGAGGGCACTCAGATCACCATCGAGGTGGCGCCGGCCTCGGGCTACGTCACCGTCGACCGCGACGACCCCTACAACGGCGGCCTGGACGTGCTCGCCGGTGGTGGCGTGGTGCCCTTCGGCGGATTCAGCACAGACCTGGGCGTCGAAGGCCTGGGGGTCGGGCTGGCGGTGTTTGCCCCATACGGACGCTCCGGTGGCAGCACCATGGACGAGGGCCCCGCCAGCTACGCGGTGCGCTCGGGCAGCATCACCAACGTCTATGTGGCTCCCGGTGTCGCATTCCGAACCGGCGGGCTGACTGTCGGAGGAGCCGTGCACGGCATCGGCAGCTTCTATCAGGCAAGCACCAACAAAGAGGTGCTCACAGCCCTCGACGATGAGCTGTGCGATCAAGGACAGTGCGGCCTGTACGACGACAGCCAGCTCGAGGACGCCGACTACTCCGCTCGCATCGACCTGGACCTGCGCGGCATCTCGGCCAGCTTCACGGTCGGTGTGGCTCTGGCTGCCAACGAGTTCGTGTCCGTTGGCGGCTCGTATGTGCATGGGGCCAAGATCACCAACAACGGCCTGGCCACGCTCAACTTCGGCTGCCCGCCCGATGACGACATCTACGGGCGCTTCGGCAGTCAGCTCACGGGCATCTGCGACACCGAGATTCCCGCCATCACCCAAGTTCGCTACAGCCTGCCGCACCGCATCGTGGGTTTTTTGCGCATCACGCCCACCGGCGACGCCGACCAGCTCTCGATCGAGGGCTTTGGCGGCTACAGCATGTGGTCGAACTACAGCAGCGTCGAGATCACCACCCGTGTCGATCCCAACGGGGTCGCCCTGAACCGCGAAGAAGACCGCGAGGCGACCGCGAACCTCTTGGGCCAAGACCTGAGCATGGCTCGGGGGCTGGTCGACACCTACTGGGTGGCCGCAGATATTCGCGGCCGAGTCTCAGACGAATGGACCATCGGCACACGGCTGACCTACGACCGGCACGCCATCCCCACCCAGATGATCAGCCCGAACAACTTCGACACCGACACCGTCGTCACCGCGGTACTGGCCGAGGTAAAGCTGTCGGACTCGGTGTCGCTGGCGGGGTCGTACTCCCACTACTTCCAGCAGACACGCGTGGTCGACAACAGCGCCTACCGGGTCACCCTCGACAATGACAACCAAGCCCCCGACGGCTTTCGCCTGCCGCAGATGAACGGCACCTACAACGGCAGCATCGACCGTGGTGGCGTGGCGCTGCGCGTGAAGCTGTAGCCAGCAGGCCGTTGAAAAACTCGCTCCGCTCGGTTTTCAGCGCCCTGCTACTCCATA
>CAYYHT010001114.1:0-1796 GCA_964471355.1 uncultured Enterobacteriaceae bacterium | reverse complement strand
CCACTTCCATCGGGCGCACCACCGGCATCTGTTCGTTGGGCAACGGACCGGACGGGGGCTGTGGAGATGCCGCGCTCTTTAGCTGGGCCGTTGGCGGAGTCGGGTCGGGCTGTGGTGCCGGTTCTGGCTCTGGTTCGGGAGCCGGTTCTGGCTCGGGCTCGGGCTCTGGAGTCGGTTCTGGCTCGGGCTCTGGTTCCGGCTCGGGCGTGGCCGCGACGGGTGGCTCTGCGGCTTCTGGCGTCGCTTCGGGCTCGGGCTCGGGCTCCGCGGCCGCTGCCAACGCAGCCCCCAGTTCTTTGCGTTCGGAGACGCCCGAGGCTTTGCGGGACAGGGCCAGCAGCTCTTGGCGGACGGGATGGATCGACGGGAAGCGATTGGTGGCGCGGGCATCGAGCATGCGTCGCAGCAAGCGTCCCAGCGCCGGCCACTGCTGGGCGACGGGGTTGACGGCAGGTCCAGCATCGCCCCGGCGGGACTGAGCGGTGGGGTCGTCTCCGCGCCAGACACCGCTGCCGGTCACGAGGCCGACCATGAGCGCGCCGACGCCCCACTGATCGGTGGCGCCGGTGACGGGCTCGTCACGGATGCGCTCGGGACTTCTCCAGGCCTCCGGCGCCTGTCCGCCGGGTCCGAAGCCCCAGATGATGACCCGCCCTTGGTCGGTGAGCCAGATCACCTCAGGACTCAGATGTCCGTGGTGGCGGCCCTTGTGGTGGGCACTCTTGACCGCGTCGCTGACCTCGAGGGCGATGTCCAGCAGCGTTCCGGGAGCCATGACGATCTCGCCCGAGTTGCGTCCGACAATGGCCTCGCTGAGCGGAATGCCGGTGACATGCTCGACGGCGATGGCGCCCGCCCCTTCATAGAAGGCGATGGGGCTGGGAACGCGGGAGTCCTCGGCCAGGGCCTGCAGCACAGCGAACTCTTTGGCGAGCTCGGCCTTGTCGCCCAGCTTGATCAGAACCTCGGTGGGTTTCTTGGTCGTCAAGCCGGCGCGACGAGCGAAATACCAGTCCCCACTCTCGGGCACATTGGCTGATCGCTCGATTTCGAAGGGGCCAATGCGCTGCCCGATGGCCATGCACAGTCTCCACGCGGTCCGAGACCCTATCACGCCTAGAGATCCGCATGATAGGCAAGGATCCGCGGAGGATCGCTATTCATGCCCAGCACGATCAACCTCATCGCCGGCTTCCTCGGCTCTGGCAAGACCACGGCTCTCCTTGACCAGCTCGAAAAGCGACGTGGCACCGAGAAAATCGCCATCTTGGTCAACGACTTTGGAGATGCCGCCATCGACGAAGGCACCCTGCAAGAGTCCGGTGGATTTGTGATGTCAGAGATCCGCGGCGCCTGCGTCTGCTGCACGGCTCCCGAGGGTTTTGTCGACGCGCTGGGCATGTTGCTCGATGGTGAGCCCGACCGCATCTTCATCGAGCCGACGGGCCTGGCCAAGCCAGCGGACCTCATCGACACGATTCGCCGCAGCAAACATCGCGAGCGCGCTGTGGTCGGACTTCCAGTGATCCTCGTCGACCCAGCGCACCTGTCGTCCAGCAACGCGTTTCTGGACGAGATTGCCGAGGCCGCCGGCACCCTGGTCGCCAACAAGTCCGACCTGGCCACCCCCGCGCAGATGGACGCGTTTCGAAGCTGGGCAGCTGGGCTGTGGCCGCGCCCACCCTATGTGGTCGAGACCCACCATGGCCGCATCGACGTCGACGTCTTCGATCGCGTCTTCACCGGCGCCCACGCACACCACGACCACGACCACGACCACGCCCACGCACACCACG
>CAYYHT010001113.1:0-1798 GCA_964471355.1 uncultured Enterobacteriaceae bacterium | reverse complement strand
GGTCTCGCTGCTGCCCAAGCGCATCGCTCGGCGCGAGCTCGAGGTCATCGGCGAGCGGCTGCAGATCGGCCGCAAGTTCGGGCGAATCATCGACATCAAGGAGCCAAATGGCCCTGGCAATGTGGTGATGGTCGAGGTCGAGCACGAGCACCTCACCGAGCTGTTCACCGGCTTTGGCGCCAAGCGCCTGCGCGCCGAGACGCTGGCCGAGCGCGTCGCAGACGAGGTCGCCGCCTACATGGACGCAAAGGCACCGGTCGGGAAATACCTGGCAGACCAGCTGCTGCTGCCGATGGCACTTGCGGGTGCGGGAAGCTTCAAGACCTGCAAGCCCGACCCCCACACGCCGACGAATGCGAGTGTGATTCAGCAGTTCTTGGATGTGCCCATTCGAATCGAGCGGGAGTCCGAGTTGGTCTGGGCGGTCGAGATCGGCTGAATTGGGGGCGAACAATCGATCGGCGCCCCACAAGGATCCTTGCAACCCACAACAGAATTGTTGGCGTTCAACCGTTCATTCCGATCGGTCACTTGAGAGGATGATCCAGACCCCATACAACAGGGGCGCGGCAGGCGATCCTTCCGCTCCTCCCTCCCCAATCCCCCTCCCCTAAACCCCTCCCCAACAGGAGTTGCCTTTGCGTGGCGACTGGACCTGGTTCCCGAAGTCTTGCGAGTGGCGCCTCTTCTTCTATGGGCGTCTCGAAATCAGCATTTCGGCTGATGCGCTGGACACCCTGTGCATTCGCACAGGTTGGACGCGCCATGAGGCGCTCGAGTGGGTGGCAACGCGCCCCACGTCACCACCCCCTGTGCTGCAACCGGCATCGCGAGCCGCTTAGCTCGACTCATACCCTTCCCCCCCCAAATTGAGTTGAGCGGTTCGCCGCCGGCCACAGCCGCCCAGAAGCCCTCTTGGACATCGTGCCCTTCGATGTCCAAGGGGGCTTGTCCGTTGTGGGTCAGCCCAGTTGAGCCAGCAGTGCTGCGGCCTCATCTGGCGTCAGCTCACGAACCAGCTCGACCTTGGGCATGAGCGCCTGAAAGGTCCGAGTGGTCTGCCACGTCCGCTCGTAGGGCGGAGCACCCGCCACGACCAGGCGTGTGCCGTCCACCTTTGGGATGTCTTCGGGACGGCCCTCGTTCCACACCCACTTGTCCAAGCCGACCTCTTCGCCCGCATCGAGAGTCAACAGGGCGCGGTGGTCGTACAGGTTCCACATGCCCACGGTGTGAGGCGCCTGTGCTGCCAGCTCACCGAACAATGCCGCGATCGAAGCCGGGTCCGGAGGCTGCAGGCCGAGGGGCTGAGCGAGCGCGACACCAAGCAGGGTGTGCAGCTCAAAGTTCACCGCAACCCCGTCCATCTTCAGCTCAAAGGCGCGACGGGTGCGCTGGTCGACGAACAGCAAGCTCTCGTCGCTAGGGGCGGCAAGCATCATGTCGAAGAACTGGACCGTGCCGTGCTCCCGCACCAGCGGCTCAGCGTCCTCTCGCAAGCCGCTTAGACGCGCCCGTTCCGCAGGCTCGCGAGTGAGTGCGGCAATCATCGGCAGGCACCACCAGTCCAGCGCAACCCACGAGGCCAGAGCCGTGTAGTCCTCGGCCGCGAAGCTCTGGACCCACTCGACTGGAAGCTCGCTATCACCCAGCCTCACGCCGCTCCCGGTCTGCTCTGACAGCGCATCGGGGAACGCTTCTCGGGCGGCGCGCAGAAAGCGGGTCGCCTGTTCCAGAATCTGCGGCAGGCGGGTCTCGAGCGCCTGAACAAGAGGTCGGACAGGCTCGCCATGTTCGA
>CAYYHT010001112.1:0-1804 GCA_964471355.1 uncultured Enterobacteriaceae bacterium | reverse complement strand
GTACTGCTCGAACAGCTCAATCAGATCGCTGCGGACCTCGGTGTTGAGGTGTTCGACTCCGTGAACCATGAGAGCGCGCCGCGGTCCCTTCTTGAGGCGGGAGAGCAGCTCGGCGAGGTGGTTGCGGAATCCGTTTCGGTCGACCACGGCCGCCCCGACTTCGCCATGTAGATGGCAAAACTCGATGAGTCCCTGAAGAATGAACCGCCACGCATCGTTGATGGGGCGCTCGCTCATCTGCTTGAGAGAGAGAGTCCGCGACAGAATGGAGGGGCGGCCCAGGCGAATGTCGATGCTGACGTCATCGAGGAACGGTTGTGCCTCGCTCCATCTCGGGGTCAGCAACAAGACTGGCTGATTGCGTCGCAACGCCAAACGCACCTTGCGACCCGCGCGTGTCCGCAGGGCCCTTTCCAGGAAGTACTGGTCGGGATCGAAGGCGCCGTGTCGCTTGCCCCGAAGGACGGCGATTCGGCGATCGAGCCGATGTGTGCCTGTGCTCATGTCGCGCCACCATACGCCTGAAGGTTGTGTGTTTGGATCGTCAAGACCTTACTCTAGATAATACATTAAGTCCAGACCGACTAGGATCCCGCCCATGGCACGCCGTCCTCGTCGCGATCTCATCCCAAATGCCAACAGCCCACAGCTGTTGGCGCGCCTGGTTGACGCTGTGGCGCAGGGAGTGCGCAGCAGCCGCGGACTTCAAGAGGTGCTTGGCGTCGACCTTCGAACGGTGAATTACTACACCCAAGCTGCGGAATGGCTCGATTTGGTCGAGACCAGCGGAGAGGTCTGTTTGACGTCGCTGGGCCTGGAGTTCGCCTATGCCGGTGACGAGCGCAACGACGTCTATGCCCGTGCGGTGTGGGGTCAGCCCTTTGTCGCCAAGTTGATGCTCGGGCGAGCCAAGGGCGTGCCCGAGACTCCTGCGATCGCCGAGCTCATCGCGCAGCAGGAGCCCGACCTCGCTTCTGCCACCGTGCTGCGCAGAGCGAGTGCCGTGCGCAGCTTGATCGCGCCTGCGCTTGGCGCAGGAGTAGCCCGCCCGCCGGCCACACAGCATCAGCTCGCCCTGCCGTTGGCGCTGCATGTGGAGACGACAGCGACGCCGAAGATCGAGCGCGCGACATCCCATGAGTACAACCCCGATGTGTACCGGTTTCTGTTGGGGGCTCTGCTGGACCACGGCGAACTCAGTTTGGGCCAGGTGCGTGCTCTGCTGGACAAGGCCGAGGCGTCCACGGCACCCATAGGCGGATACGTCGATCTCGCACTCAGCCGGGGAGATGCGACCCGCCTCGGTGAGCGAATTGTGGTGTCCCGAGCGGCCATCGCAGCGCGGGATTTGGTCGAGACCACAACTTCGATCGTTCTGTCTGACGCTGGCTACCGGGCCTATCTCACAGACATGTTGGCCTCGGGCACAGATGGGCACGCGCGAATGCGGCGCGATCAGGGCAGGCGCCGCTATCGGACGTGGGACCATCGGCTGTTTGGTCGCGATGCAAGTCCGGCGACCCTGCTTCAAGATCTGGAGCAGTTGCTGCTCGAACGCTCGCTGGATTCATTCCCGATTCGGGGACAGGCGGGCATCCCGCTCGCCGCCTTTGATGGTTCGTTCTTGAATCATTGGCGCGAGCCGCATTTGGGTATCGCAGCACCGCCGTACCTCGCGCAGCTGCAGGGCGGGGTGCCAGCTGCCAATCGCTTGCTCAAGACAGCGCGACGAGCGGCCAACGATGTGCGTGAGCCCGACATCAGCCACCGTATGGGCACGTTCTTTCCCCTCCTCCTTTTCCTC
>CAYYHT010001111.1:0-1826 GCA_964471355.1 uncultured Enterobacteriaceae bacterium | reverse complement strand
TTTAGCAGGCCGTTGAAAAAGGCCCGAAGGGTCTTTTGATGCGGGCTGCGCCAAGGCGCCGCTGCCCCGGACGACTCGGGTCCCGGTCTCGGTGATTGCGTGAAAGCTGGCCTGCAATGACGGTTTGTCAATCGACGAGAGCGGTGTCCCGAGTCGTTCGGGATCCGGGCAGCGGCGCCGAAATATGGAGTAGCAGGACGCTGAAAGGCGAGCGGAGCGAGTTTTTCAACGGCCTGTTAGAGCATGTGGGCGGGCCGGCCGCGTGTGGATAGACGGCAGACCATGTTGCTCCTCCTCGCCCTGACCGCCTGCAAGCCTGCACCCAGCTACTGCGATGTGCAGCCCGAGGGACAGGTCTCGCTGCCCGCCGACGAAGCCCTGCACGCCGAATCGGTGGAGTGGTGGTACTGGACCGGGCACCTGCAAGACGAGCAGGGACGCTGGTACGGCTTCGAAGAGACCTTCTTTGTGTTCCAGCTGGGGGTGTACGACGCGGTGCTCTCGAATGTGGGGGTCACCGACATCGAGGCACAGGTGTTCTCGTACGACTACAACCACGTCGAAGGCGTGCCCGAGGGACACACCGACCGTGTTGACTTGGTCGCCGGCGCGGACCACGTGGTCGCGCAGGGCGGACATGACGAGCTGGTGGGCAACGCGGGCGACTACGTGTTCGAGCTGACCCTGGACGAGCAAAAGCCGCCCGTCTTTCAGCATGGCGACGGCTACCACGACTACGATGTGGGCGGGTACACCTGGTACTACAGCCGCCAGCGCATGGCCGTCAGCGGCACCTTGAACGTGGCCGGTGAAGCGCGGCCGGTGACAGGAACCGGGTGGATGGACCACCAGTGGGGCAACCTGCTGCAGACCACCGATGCGGGCTGGGACTGGTTCGCCATCCAGCTCGACGATGACCGCGAGATCATGCTCTTTCTGGTTCGCGGGTCGGACCGGATCATTGGTGGCTCGATCACCGGTGCGGACTGCGCCACCGAGGACCTGACCGCCGACCGCTTTGAAGTCACCGCTCTTGGCGAGTGGACCAGCCCGGTCAGCGGATGCACTTACCCCATGGGCTGGGACGTGCGCGTCGACGACATCGAGCTGACTCTGACCCCGGTCATGGAAGACCAAGAGCTGTACAACGAGCGCAACACCTACTGGGAGGGCGCCGCCGTCGTCACCGGAGACGTCGAGGGTCGCGCCTATGTCGAGTTGGCCGGGTACTGCGGCTAGGCGAGTCGCTCACTCGACCTCGGGTCGAACCTGCCAGTCGAGCTCGGTGTACTTGATGCGCACGTCGTCCAGCGACGGCTTCACCTTGTCCAAGTCGCCAACGATGGTGATGGCCGCTGACCCCGGACAGGGTGCCATCGCCTCGGCCATTCCTTCGGTGGTGACCTCGGCCAGGGCCGCGGCGAGGGCGGCGTCCGAGGGGTCGAACTCGAGCGCCGCGGCGGCTTCGAGGTAGCTGTGCACCGATGGGGCGCCACTTGCCCAGGTAGTGCTCGGCTCCCGCGGCGATGACCGTCGGGTCGACGGGTCCGACCACGACCAGGGTGGCGTTGGCTGGGGTCAGCGTGCGCGTGGCAAATGCCTTGGCGTCCGCGCGACTGACCGCAGCCAGCTGTGCGATGCCTTCGGCGGCAACGTAGATGCTGACGTGCTCCGGCCGGGTCATGCGCTCGGCATAGGGGGCAAAGACCTCGTGACTGTAGAGGTTCATGGCGCGGCACGCGGCACGGCGAATGTCCTCTTCGACCACGTTGGCCACCATCAGTCCCCAGGTCGGATACAGCACGCTGAAATCGAGGCCGAGCTCT
>CAYYHT010001110.1:0-1829 GCA_964471355.1 uncultured Enterobacteriaceae bacterium | reverse complement strand
GGAAGATGTCTCTCAACTGTCCCGCGAGATTCACCGCCAGACCCGGGTGAAGAAGGTCGTCAACTTCAAGCCCATGTGGTGGCTGTCCGCCGCCATGGGTCAGCACAACAGCTACATCGGCAAGGTCCACGCTCACGCCGCACTGCACGGAACCGGTGCGGCGGTCATCTCGCTGACCCCCTCGGCCGAGAGCGTCGGCGACAAGGAGTTCGACGAAGACGATGTCGAGGTCTGGAAGGGCGACCGCAACGTGCTGACCGGACCGTCCACGGTCACTGCAGCAGCCCCATCACTCGAGCCGGGCCCCACCAACACACCCTCGGCATTTGACGTCACCACAGCCCCGGCACCGGTGGGTCCGTACCCCCACGCACGGCGCGAGGGCGAGTTTCTGTACCTGTCGGGCATGGGTCCAAGGCAGCCCGGAACCGACGACATTCCCGGAGGCCCAATCCGCGACGGCGACGGCAACGCACTCGACTACGACGTCAGCGCTCAGACTCGCGCGGTCATCGACAACCTGCGCACCGTGCTCGAAGCGTCGGGCAGCCGTCTCGAGGACGTCATCGACTGCACCTGCTTCTTGGTCGACATGGACCGCGACTTCGCCGCGTTCAACGCCGTCTACCGCGAGTACTTCGACACCATCCGGCCGACCCGGACCACGGTTGCCGTGCGGGCGTTGCCGACCCCCATCGCCGTCGAGCTCAAGGTTGTGGCACGTCCGGGTGCCGGAGCCTCGTCCTGAGCCTCATCGACATCAGCCCTGTCATCTGTCCTGCGACGGCGGTCTGGCCGGGGGACGTGCCCTTCTCGCGCAGCATCAGCTGCTCCATCGAGCAAGGCGACAACATCGACCTGTCCGCCATCACCACCACAGTGCACGTCGGGGCCCACACCGACGCCCCCAATCACTACCAGCGCGGCGGCCAAGACATCGCGTCACGCGAGCTCGACCGGTACTACGGCCCCTGTCAGGTCATCGAGGTCTCAGTGGGGCGACATGAACGCATCGTGCCAAGCCATGTGGGGGTTGCCATCACCGCCCCGCGGGTCCTGTTCAAGACCGGCACCTTCCCCGACCCCAACCACTTCAGCACCGACTTCGCCAGCCTGTCCGCCGAGCTCGTGGGCTGGCTGGCTGACCGCGGTGTCGTGCTCGTCGGCATCGACACACCATCGATCGATTTGTTCGAAGACAAGCAGCTTCAGAGTCATACGGCCGTGGCTCAAGCCGACATGGGCATTCTTGAGGGCATCGTGCTCGCTCGCGTGCAGCCGGGCACCTATGTGCTGATCGCCCTGCCGCTCAAGATCGAAGGTGCCGATGCCAGCCCGGTCAGAGCCGCACTGGCCCCTGCCTAGGCGCCCAGAATCGTCGACAGCCGTCAGCGACACGACTAGATGGCGCGCGATGGCCGACAAATCGCCCCTATTCCTCGACCACGATGATCCGGACAGTCAGTACTGGTTCATCCACGGCAAGCGCTACGACCTGCGCGAGTACATGAGCAAGCACCCCGGCGGCGAGCTGCCACTCGAGCTCACCCAGGGCCGCGAGTGCACCGAGCTATTCGAGAGCTACCACAGCCTGTGCAAGCGCCCCCGCAAGATGATCAAGCGCTTCGAGGTCACGGACGAGCCCCGCGGCTGCCCACACGCCAAGTCACCATTCAACTGGGACGAGACCCCGTTCTATGACGACCTCAAGGCACGGGTGCGCACCTACTTCAAAGAGCACTCGGCCCGCGACGCGCACAAGATGCCAGCCCACGCCTGGGCCTTGATCGGCCTGTGGTTGGTGCTGACTGTCGTCAGCTTCGCAGCTT
>CAYYHT010001109.1:0-1830 GCA_964471355.1 uncultured Enterobacteriaceae bacterium | reverse complement strand
CCAAAGCTGTGACGACCACATCGATCAGCGACGGCAGCAGCACAGGCGCACCCAGCGACATCGCCAGTCCCCCGATCCAACCGCCGGTGGACACCACCAGGTAAAAGGTCGTCAGCCAGCGTGTCGGCGGGCGCATGGCATATAGGCGCGAATGGGTCAGCCAACAGGCGGCATAGAACACCGCCATCAGCACAGGCACCAGGAACATTCGCAGCGACACCAACCCCAGGGCGACGAGCGCCACCGTGATGTCAGGCCAGTACTCCCACAGCCACGAGCCATCGCGGTGTGAAAACGCCACAATGAAGCTTCCTAGGTAGACAGCAAGCGGCACCACCCAGACCATGGGGAAGGAGCCGACCTCGGAGGCCACCACCTGAGTGACCGCCAGCAACAGCGCGGACGGAGCCGCCGACAGCGCCAGCCAGCCGATGGCATCTGTGATCGTGGGCGCCTCACCCTCTTCAGGCAGCGGGACCTCGGGCCTCAGGCTGTCTTTCAAGCTCCAATACGTCGCTGCGAGCAGCAACAGCCACACGACCCAGCCCGCACTCCACACGTGGCGCTGCAGGCTCAGCCCAAACCAGGGCTCGATCAGAAAGGGATAGGCGACCAGCGCCACCAAAGAACCCACATTGCTCGCGGCGTACAACGTGTAGGGATCGCGGTCGTCGGACAGCTCGCTGCGCGCGAACCAATGCTGCGTCACCACCGCCGTCGTCGTCAGAGCCCAGAACGGCAAAGCGATGTGCCACACCAATGCGGCAATCAGTGCTCCGACCGGGGCGTGGGGATCGACCTCGGCCGTGAGCCCCAGTGGCAGCCAGGGCAGAGGCAGCACCATCGCCAGGACATGCCAACCCCCAATTCGGGTCGCCACGAGATGGGCCCACGCGTAGCCCAAAAGCAGCAACGCCTGAAACACCATCATCGAGACGGTCCATACATGCACCGCTCCGCCGAAGTAGGGCACGATCAGCCGCGCAATCATCGGTTCTGAAACGAAGGACAGAAATGACCCGAACACGATGGTCATCACTAGCAATACGTATCGTCGGTCTTCGAACACCGATGCCTTGTAGCAGGGGCACCAAGGAGCAGCGAATGGCGGTTGGCCGCGCTACCCTGCGCGCATGAACAAACTGGCCTGCATAATGCTGCTCACCCTGTCGTTCTTTGCGTGCACGGGCTCGCCACCGATCGTGCCGGACACCGACACGGACACCGATACCGACACGGATACCGATACCGATACCGATACCGATACCGACACCGATGTGCTCACCGGCACTGACGCCGACGGCGACAGCTGGTTCGCCGAGTGGGGAGACTGCGACGACGACGACGTGTGGGTCAACCCGTCCTGGGACGAGAACGGCAGCCGAGCCGACGACGACAAGGACAACGACTGCGACGGGCGCATCGACGAGGAGTACGCAGGTGTGCTGCTGCTCAAGGGCGGCTCGAGCTCATCGTGGGTCAGCGTCGACACTCTGGGCGACAAGACCGGCGAGGTCGCGCTCACCGCAGCGGTCAACGCGACATGGTCGGACGAAAACCTCGCCCGTGACGGCTACATCATGCTCGACGGCAGCGTCAGCAAGCTGTTCAACGTGACCACAGCGGGAGTCGTCACCGAGCTGTACGACTTCAGCCTGCTGGACCCCGAGACCGAGCTCCCGTTTGGGGCCTGGGGGGTGGCGACCAGCCACAAAGACGGGTTCTACGTGGTCAGCGGCATCGACCGCCTGTTTACGTTGACCCCTGACGGTGCCGGTGGCGTCACTCAAGATGTGGTCGCCGAGTGGCTGGCCCTCGAAGAAGACGGCA
>CAYYHT010001108.1:0-1831 GCA_964471355.1 uncultured Enterobacteriaceae bacterium | reverse complement strand
CATCGACGGTGAAGGCCATCACGGCCCCCTTCCCCGGCGCTTCGCCGATCACCTGGGCCTGTCGCGCTCGTACTGGAGCCAGGTCCTGAACCGACACCGGCACCTCACCCCGATGGTGCGGCGGTGCCTTCTCGGCAGTCGCTACCTCAAGGGCGTCGACGAGCGCTTGCTCTGGGACATCCACGAACCTCCCGACGCGGTGGAGGCCCAACCGTGAGCATCGCCGAGACCACTCCAGACGCACTGCGCCTGGTGGATGGCGACCTTGAACTCGAAGACGCCCTGCCGACCGTGGTGACCAACAACCGCCAGGTCCGAGACATCGTCGCCGACGGCTGGCGCATCCAGGTGGTGCGGGACGCGCATCGCAAGGTGAACCGCTACGCGCTGCTCGGCAGAACGACTGGGTCGTTGGCGGCCGTCAGTCCCGAGCGCCGGTCACCTGTACGCCGTCCACGGTCAGTGCGCGTCTGGCCCCCGATGCCAGAGCTGTCTGCTCAGCCCGACACAGCGCGGTGATCGCCCGGACGGCTGTGAGGAGTCGATCCTGCTCTGTCGTCGAGGCCTGTGCCAACCCACTCGGCGTGAAGGCGTAGACCCTCGGGTAGAGCCCGGGCGGAAACTGTAGAGCACTTCGCATGCAGCGCTCCAGCTCATCCGCCGAGAGCCCGCTCCGTGGCTCGAGCATCAGGTGCAGGGTGGAGTAGGCACGCCCATCCAGGGTTCCCGAGCCTTGGGTCGACCGATGGCACTCCAGATCCTGGCGCGACGGGTAGAGCAAGACACCCACCAGCTCCCCATGCATGCCCAAGAGGGTGGCGACAACGGAGTCGAGCCCACCACCAGCGAAGGAGAAGACCACCGTGGAGTCGAGGGCCTTCCAAGGTGCCACGCGAATCAGGTCCTGCAGTGCCGCACGCCACTCCAACAGGTTGCTGTCGATGCCAGGTCCCATCGGCGCGCCAGCCTGCTGCATGATTCGCGCGATGGCATCGTCGAGCGCAGGAGTGACTCCAGTGGTCACCGATAGGTTCCCCGCCTCCTCGAGCACGTCGGCGACCTGATCTCGAAGCCACGGGTCATCAAGGACCACATGCTTGGGACGACCGGGCTTCGCTGGAGGTGCGGGGGCCCGGAATGCCTGGCGGAACAGCCCGGCGGGCGACTCGCCTTCCATCACGGCCGAGGCCACCCGGATCGCGCGGGTGCCACGCTCGACAACGACGAGCAGCCCCCTGGTCGTCATGCCATCGAGCTCGTGCTGGGCATGCACCATCCCTACCTCCCAGACACTGTTGGTCCGTGGCAGCTTCTTCAAGGGCTTTGGTCGCATGGGCGTCTCCGGGAGGGCCCCGTATTGCACCGAAGGCGCGTCTGCTCCCTCAAGCCGAGGGACCACCCGCCAGCACCCGCACAGCACCCGCGCGGCCGACACCCAACAAGACCACCCGCACCCGGAGATATAGGCGTCATCGGCATCTCAGCGATGCCAGCGAACCCCTGCGGGCGGTCGCGGGCGCTCATCCGGCATCTCCCGAACCACCTGGTAGACCTGGAAGGGCGAACGAGGAGACGGGGCAAGCGCCAGGACCTTCCCCGCCTCGACCGCAGCCCGAAGCACATTGCGCAGCGTAGAGCGCGACCAGCCGAGTCGCCGCTGGAGCACTCGCCGCGGCATGCGCCCACGCTCTGTGAGGATCTGGACCAGTTCGTCCTGACGATCCTCGGCCGAGCGATGCTTGCCTGGCGCAGGCTGGGCCACAAGGGCCGCCGTCTTCTCTACCTGCCGCGGCTTCAGCACAGGCTCTGTGCTCACCGGTGAAGGCCCAGG
>CAYYHT010001107.1:0-1834 GCA_964471355.1 uncultured Enterobacteriaceae bacterium | reverse complement strand
TGCGACCAGAAAAACCGGCGCGATCGAGACCAACTGCACAAGGCCCCTGGACACAGACGCCCTGCCGGCCGTGAACCAAGCCAGTCCCGTGCCCCAGCACAAGGTCAGCACCAGCGCCGACACGGTCCAGCCCGCGGACCGCATGGCCGGCCAGAAGATCACGTCCATGACCGGCGTGCCGGGTCGGTAGGTGAGGGACGTGCCCAAGTCCCCTGTGGCCACGTTGCCTAGGTAGTGCAGCAGCTGCATGTAGAAGGGCTTGTCGAGCAGCCATTCCTTTTCGAGGATGGGCCTGAGCTCTTCGCCGTTGGGCAGCATGTCGATGGCATCGCCAGGAGCCAAGTGCATCAGCAACAGCAACAGCGCCGCGGCACCACAGAGCGTGGCCACGAAGAACGCCGCACGGCCCATCAGGTCCCAGCGGTTGCGCCATGCCCAGCGAGACACCAGGTATGCGAAGAGCGCTAGACGAACCCGCATGTTCAGGTCCTCCGGCGCAGGCGCCTGGCTAGTTCACTTCCCACTCACGGGCCCAGGTGAAGAAGTAGAAGGGGTGCACCACGACGCGGCCGATGCGTGTCGAGAGCGCGCTGTAGCTGTCGAGGGTCCACAGGAACACCATCGGTGTCTCGGTGGCCACGACGGCGTGAACCTGGCGTAGCAGCTTCTTCTTTTCCTGTGGATCTGCTGCCAGTCGAGCATCGTCAAGCAGCTGGTCGACTTGCGGGTTGCTGTACTTCACGAAGTTGCGCGTGCCCTTGCTGTGGAACTGCTCATAGACGTCTTCGTTCCGGTCGAAGCTCCACTGGGACAAGATCAGGTCGAAGTCGCCGTCTTTCCAGACCTTCTGCTTCCACTCGGCGACCGGCAGGAACACGGGCTCGACGATGACGCCCTGGTTCTGCAGCTGTGCCTGCATGTTGATGACCACGTCTTGGGCGGTCTCGAGGTTCTGCTGGGTGGCAAGACGCAGCTTGAGGGGACGTCCGTCCTTTTCCCATTGGCGACCGTTCATGGTCCAGCCTGCGGCTTCCATCAGCGAGCGAGCCTTGTCGGGGTTGGCCCGCTTGGACTTGACGTTGTGGTCATAGAAGGGCGATGACTTGACGAAGGGACCCGACAGCAGGTCGCCCGTGCCGATGGGGGCCAGAAGGGCTTCGACGTCGACCATGTGGTTGATGGCTTCGCGGACGCGGGGGTCGTTCAGTCGCGGGTCCCGCAGGTTGAAGCCCATGTACCACCAGCTGTTGGTCTGGTACGGGTACAGCTCGATCTTGCGGTCGGCCTGCAGTGCTGCCAGGTCGCGGGGAAGCACGCGCACAAGCGCCTCGAGGGACTCGTAGATCAGCAGCTTGGCCTGGTAGTTCTTGTCGGCCACCTCGCGCATGATGAACTCATCGATGTGGCTCTCACCCCAGTAGCTGAGGCTGCGCTGCATGGTGATCGAGTTGTCGTCATTGAAGCCGATGACCATGTACGGACCGGTGCCAATGGGCCGGGTCCGGAACGGGTCGGTGCGCTTGATCGTGGTGCCCGAGAAGCGGTGAGCGGGCAGGATCTTGAAGTGCAGCTTGTCTGCCGGCGCGTACTCTTCAGATGCGAACTTCAGGTCGATCATGTTGTCGGTCAGCTTGGTTGCAGACGCAATCCAGCCCGCGCGGCCCGCTTCGGTCGATGCGGTCTGCGGATTCTGCATGGACTCGATGGTGAACAGCACGTCATCGGCGCCAAAGGGCTCGCCGTCGTGCCACTTCACTCCCTTGCGAAGCGTGAGTCTGCCGCCCATGCGGTCCTCGTTCAGGGCCAGCGACTCGGCCAGCACCGGAGCCGAGCG
>CAYYHT010001106.1:0-1836 GCA_964471355.1 uncultured Enterobacteriaceae bacterium | reverse complement strand
TGGCGACCAGCGGTTTCTCGGCCAACACCCAGCGCCCAGCGCCCAGCTGTTCGGCCACGATGTCTCGATGGGTGGTGGTCGGCGTCGCGATAATCACAGCCTCGACCCCTTGTGGCACGACCGCCCGCCCCTCTCCGCCAAACCGAGTCGCCAGGTCATCGGCGCGCTCGGGCAGCACGTCGACGGTCGCGACCAGCCGACAGCGGCGATCCGCCGCGACGATGCGCGCATGATGCGTCCCCATGGCACCGCAGCCCACGACGGCTACATCAATCACCGCGAGTCCCGGGCTCCACCGCCGGCGGCTCGAATGACCCCGCGCTGGCTGTAGTTCAGGAAGTCGACAATCTCGCGCACCTCGGCCGCACCGTGTTCTTCGATGACCCGCACCATGGCGGCTCGAAGTGGCAGGCCGCTGCCGAACAGCGTGCGCCATGCCGTCTTGAGCTCGGTGATGACGTCGGGATCGAAGCCTGCCCGACGCAAGCCGATGACATTGAGACCGAACAAGCGTGCCCGGTCACCCTGGGCGAGCGAGAAAGGAGGCACGTCTTGCGCGCACATCGCACCGCCCCCGACCATAGCGAGTCGGCCGATGCGGCAGTTCTGATGCACCGCGGACAATCCGCCGAGTACGGCGCCATCACCGACTTCAACGTGCCCAGCGATGGCCGCAGAGTTGGCGAACATGCAGTCGTTGCCGACCAAGCAGTCGTGGGCCACATGGCTGCTGGCCATGAAGTAATTTCGATCACCGATGACCGTCAGCCCGCGTCCCGAAGAGCTTCCGGCATGGGCGCTGCTGAACTCGCGGAACACGTTGTCTTCGCCGATCTGCAGGCCGAGCGGGCTGCCGTCATGTTTGCGGTCCTGCGGTGGGCCGCCGATGACCGAGTAGGGGTGCAGCTCGGTGCCGCTACCGATCTCGGTGTGCCCGCGCACCACAGCATGGGCGTGGATGGTCACGTTGTCGTGGATGTGGACGGTGCCCTCGATGACGGCGAACGGACCGATGTCCGCGTCGCCGATCTCGGCCCCGTCTTCGATAATGGCTGTGGGATGAATGGCCATGGGTCGGGGACTCTAGCTCAGAGGGGTGGCCGACGGCCGATCAGGGCATCGTTGCCAGGAATGTGCCGTTTGCGACACGCACCCCATCGACGGACGCGGTGCCTTCGAGTGTCCACATGCGGCGCGTCGAGACCACCTTGACCTCCAAGCGCAACGTTGCACCCGGGCGCACCGGCTGACGGAATCGCATCTTGTCCATGCCGACCAGGAACACAGGCCGATTGGCCTTGTCTCGGTTGGCCGTCAGGTACACAAGCGCGGCGGTCTGTGCCAGTGCCTCGGCAATCAGAACACCGGGCATGACGGGCTCACCGGGGAAGTGCCCGGGAATCCAGAAGGCGTCCTCGGGCACATCGTGAATGCCCACCACACGCTCTCCGGGGTCGGCTTCAACCACGCGATCAACGAACAAGAAAGGGTCGCGGTGAGGCAGCAGGGCCTCGACTTCGCTTCGGTCCATCATGAGTCCTCTCCAAGCTCTTCAACGCGCCGCTCAAGTCGGGCAAAGGAACGCAACAGTGCCGGCAGTCTGCGCACGGCCGCGGTCTCCCGCAGCCAGGTGTGGTACCGACGCGCGGGCATGCCACCCACGCGGCGGCCGGATGGCACGTCGCGGGTCGCAGAAGCCAGCGCCATAAACAGCACGTCATCGCCGACATCAATCGCGTCGACTACCGCCGTGCGTCCCGCCATGACGACGTTCTTGCCCAGTCGCGCGCCGCCAGCGATGCCTGCAAATGCCGCAATCAGGCACGAGGCACCGAT
>CAYYHT010001105.1:0-1838 GCA_964471355.1 uncultured Enterobacteriaceae bacterium | reverse complement strand
CAACACGTCTCAACCCCCGACAGCTACCGCGCAGCGGTTCCGTTCAACGCTCCAAGGTTGGCTTGCATGGCGCCCTCGGCGCCATGTCGGGCCATACCAACGTTAGCCGAGGGCGCTTCGATGAGGTCGATTGCGTTTCGCCCCTTGAACTGCCTCCCGCCTGCGATGCCGGACGAACCGACTCCGCCGGGAGCAGTCCGTCGCGGCCTGGCAGAGGCGGTTTGGTCGAGGACTGCCGCCGCCTTCGGTCCGCGCCGCCGCGTCAGCCAACGTTCTGGGAGACTTGCGCTTCGGCCTGTGAGCCAATTCCGCCGCGGGCGTGTTCGCCGCCTTCGATCCGTTCCGCCGTGTCAGCCAACGTCCAATGAGACTTGCGCTGGTCCTCTTGTCGGCGTCCGCAATCAGAGATTTCAGGGACTGATTGCGAACGGCGTAAGTGTCGCGGTTCCTGGGGACCCGCTGCCGCCAGTGAACAGCATCCGCCCGTCATCGAGGAGGTGGGCACGCATACGGTCCCATGGCTGGTCGAAAGCAGACATTGGCCGCCACTTCCCGTCGAGCGTCAAGACGTCAACGGTGGCATTGGCAAACCCGTTTCCGCCGGCGATGACGACACGCCCGTCGGGTAAGGCCAGAGCGGCAACACCGCCGCGACCAGCCGGTAGCTCTGGCCCTGCACTCCACGAGGGCGTCTTCGGATCGAACCACAGCGATTGTGCCGAGAATTCGGGGCCTCGAGGGCCGAATCGGGTCAGGCCGCCCACAAGTAGCACGCGTCCGTTGACTAGCGCAGAGCCGGCACCTTGAAGTGCTTGCGGCATCGCGGGCAACGGTGCCCAGGTGTTGGTCGTTGGGTCGTAGAGACTGGCAGATGCAACAGACTCGGTTGCTGACTGTGTCGTGCCGCCCGCAAGCAAGATGCGTCCGTCTGGCAATACCTGCACTGTGGCCGCGTCGCGGGCGGAAGGTAGACTCCCGCCTGCCGTCCAAAGTGAAGTGGCTGGGTCAAACCACTCGGTTGAGGCGAGGCGTGCGTAGTCATTTTGAACGCCCGCAATGATCAGAACTCGGCCGTCACGCGCTCGTACAGCGTGATGTCCAGACCGCGGAGTTGACGGTGGTGTCACGGCGTTCCACGTGTTCTTGGACGGATCGTAGCGCTCAGCGGATTGGTGGAGTCCGTGTTCGTGATCCGTGTCGTACCCGCCCACGACGAGCACGGTGCCGTCGCTCAACAGGGTGCCCGTCGCCCCCGTGCGTGGGACACTCATTGGGGCGGCGGCCGTCCACTTCTGGGCTTTCGGGTTCCATCGCTCACAGGATGCGACGCTGCGTTCTGAGGGGCCGGTTCCGCCGCACATGAGCACGTCGCCATCGGGTAGAACGACGGAAATCGACTCGGCGCGATGAGGATCCGAGATGCCTAGGTGCATCTGAATCGGCTGCCAGCCCGGAACTGGGTCCGTCATGGACGGGGTTGGGTCGGGAGCCGGGTCAGTGGGTGGTGCTGTGTTCGAACTGCATGACACCAAGCAGGTGAGGGTGAATAGAAGGACGACATCGGCGGTCGTGGGGTTCATTTCGCGTTGATAACACGGGTTGGTTCGATGAGATGATGCGGCTGACGCCGCGTTGTGGTGGGTTTCTTCTGGCTGTCCGCTTCGCCAGAACGCTTCATCACACTGGCGTCGAGGCTGGTTTCTGACCTGCTTCCGAAATGCCGGCTGGGACACGGTCGCTGATGAGCTCGAACTGGCAATCCCCTCCACCTCTGCCCGCCGCGCTAACGCTCCAACGTTGGCTTGCGCGGCGACCCCGCTGGCGTAGGCCGAAGGCCG
>CAYYHT010001104.1:0-1842 GCA_964471355.1 uncultured Enterobacteriaceae bacterium | reverse complement strand
ATGGCGACTTGCGGTACCGCGCGCGCCCAGACAACCAGATCGAGGCCCTGGACCACGTGGGCTTCTTCGCGGCTTCCCCTGGCAGTGCCGCGGACCTGCCCGCACTGCCCGACCCGCTCGAGCCCGGGCCCGCCGAGCCCGCCGCTCGAGCCTGGCTCCACACCAACTGCAGTTCTTGCCACCGCCCCGGCGGAGGCGGAGGAGGGGATGTGGACTTCCGCTACAGCATCCCGCTCGCCGACATGGCGATCTGCAACGCGGCGCCCGATCAGACCGACATGGGCGTCGATGGTGCTGTCTTGCTTGCCCCTGGAGACCCCTCGTCGTCGCTGCTCAGCTTGAGGGCACGGGACCGCTCTGCTTCCGCCATGCCACCGTTGGCGAGTGCGGTGCCACATGATGAGGGAATGGACGTCGTCGACGCCTGGATAGCGAGTCTAGAGGGCTGTCCCTGACGGGATTCCAGGGTCTTTTCTGGGCCTGTCTCTTTCTGCCTATGGACTCTGGGGTGTCGGACTATTGACCGGCCGCGCGACCGCGGCGAACCGGTGCTATCGTCGAGGTGGGTGTCCCATGGGAGCGTTCTTGAGCAGAGCCAGATTTCTTTTGCCCGCCGCATTGTCCTTTGCGGCGCTGACCGGCTGCCTGTACACCTCACCGGAAGACCAGCAGATTCTGGTCAACGACCGCTTCGACGCTGACGGCGATGGCTTCTTGGATGTGGCAGCAGACGGTGACGACTGCGATGACACCGACCCAGCCATCAACATTGGCGCCGAGGAGTCTTGCAATGGCGTCGATGACGACTGCGACGGCGACATCGATGACGACGATGCAGGGGTCATCGATCAGCTCACTTTCTGGCTTGACAGCGATCAGGATGACGCGGGCGACCCGGCTTCGAGCAAGGACGCCTGCGAGCTTCCAGAAGGCCACGTGGCCGTGGCCGGAGACTGCGATGACGCCGATGCTTCCCTGAATCCGGCCACGATTTGGTACGCCGACACCGACGTGGATGGGTTCGGCGACGCAGATGTGACGCTCGTTCAGTGCGAACAGCCCGCTGACTATGTGGCCAATAGCGACGACTGCGACGACGCCGACGCTGCCATCCATCCCGACGCCGACGAGATCTGCAATGACGACGTCGATGACGACTGCGATGGGGACGCTGACGACGACGACGACAGCCTGCAGAAGCCCACATGGTACTTCGACCTCGACAGTGACGGCTTTGGCGACCCCGACTCGGTCTCTCAGGCCTGTGCGCCGATTCCGGCGGGCAGTTGGCTGGCGGACAACACCGACTGCGACGACACCGAAGCCACGGCTTACCCCGGCGCAGACGAGCTGTGCGACGGTTTTGACAATGACTGCGAAGGCGATGTGGATGAAGACGACGCCATCGACGGCCTGACTTGGTACGCCGACACCGACAGCGACGGGTTTGGAGACGCATCCAATACCGCTAGCACCTGCGTGGACCCGCCTGTTGGATACGTCGCTGACGATACCGACTGCCTCGACACCGACATTTTGGTGCTGCCGGGCGGGCTCGAGCTTTGTGGCAACGGGCTCGACGATGACTGCGACGGCGGCACCGATGACCAAGACCCCGATGCCGGGTGGTTCTACAAGGACCGCGACGATGATGGATGGGGAGACATGTGGGACCAGGGCATCTTCGAGTGCTCTCAGCCCCAGCCCGATGTCGTCTTTGAGCGGAACAACGACTGCGACGACGCCGATGGCTTGATTCATCCGGGTGCAGCCAACTGCGTGTCGAACGGCGACAACGTCGAGAACGCAGACGCCCTCATCTACAGCGAGTCGGTGGACACA
>CAYYHT010001103.1:0-1853 GCA_964471355.1 uncultured Enterobacteriaceae bacterium | reverse complement strand
CTGTCCCGAAGATGTCGACACAGACACCGATACGGACACGGACACCGATACGGACACGGACACCGATACAGACACGGACCCGGGTGGCGACACTGACTTGGGCGCAGAGCTCGGTGGTTGCAGCTGCGACGCCAGTGGCGGCGCAGGAGGGCTCGGCTTCATGGCGCTGCTATTTGTGACCCTCTTGAGCCGTCGCCAACAGTCAGCGCAATAGGTCCGCCAGCTGGGTGACATGGCTGTCTTCGCAGCCCATCTGTTTCAGGGCGTCGGCCAAGCGCAGCACATACTCTCGGTTCGTCCCACTAGGACCGACCGAATGCATGGCCGTGTGGGCGATGAGCTCGATGGGCGCCGGACCGAGGAAGTTGTCGTTGCTGGCCGTGGCCACGTAGACGAGCCCATCGACCTGCCTTCCGTCTTCGCAGAACAGGGTCTGCTCGCTTCGGTCGTACCCACCCACCTCGCGCACATCGAGCTGTTCAAGAACGGTATCGCTGCTGGCTGGCTCGACCCGAAAGGCCATTCCGCAGACCGATTGCCCCGGGGCTGGCAGCAGTGTCACCACCCGTCCGGGCGACCCGGGGCGGCCCCTATGGTCGACGCTGCCTTGCCAGAAACGACGCTTCCAGCCATCGATGTGCGCGGGTACCTGCTCGACAAAGGGGAAGGCCGGGCGCCAAATCAGGCTGCCGTAGCCAAACACCCACAGGTCAGTCATTGCTTGGCTGCGCGTTCTTGAACCAGACGTCGGCCTGAGGGAATGGAATCTCGATGCCTTCTTTGGCGAATCGCTTGTAGATCGCCGAGTTGAGGGTGTCGATGACGGCTGGGCGTCCCTGGGGTCGCGCCCAGACCAAGAGGCGGAAGTCCAAGCTGCTGTCCCCAAAGGCCTTGAACAGGACCCGGGGCGGGGACCCTTGATCGATGAGAATGCAGTTCTCGGCCTCTTCGAGCATTGCTTGGCGCACTTGGTCGACGTCGGAGCCGTAGGCCACCCCCACGTCGATGTGAATGCGGGTGCGCTCGTGCGGCCCACCGCTCTCGTTGACGACCTTTTCGTTGGCCAACATCTGGTTGGGCACAATGATCTCGACGTCGTCGACGGTCATCAGGCGGGTCGTGCGCAGACTGATGTCCACCACCCGTCCGCGCTCGCCGGACTGCAGCGTCAGGTAGTCGCCGAGCTTGAAGGGGCCTTCGGCGAGAATGAAGATGCCCGCCACCAGGTTGCCCAGGGTCTCTTGCGCCGCAAAGCCGACGGCTAAGCCCAAGATGCCGGCAGATGCGAGCCAGGCCGTGAGGTCGATATTCCACGCCAGGAAGAAGAAATAGACCGCGCCGAGCAGCACCACTGTCTTGCCGGTGATCTCGAAGATCGGCACAGTGCGAGGCTTGACGACGGACCATCGGTCCTGGTTCCGCTGGAGCGTGTCGAGGCCCACACCCACAGCGCGCCACGCGGCGACGGACCAGGAAATCGCCACCGCCGACGCCAGCGTGCCACGGAACCAGTACAGGGTGGCGAGGGTCCAGTCCAGGCGATTGAGGGCGACGTAGAAGCCCGCAAAGGCGATGGATACGGCGATTGGCCCCGCCAGTTCCTCGACCAAGCGGTCATCGAGATCGGTCTCGGTTTGAGCCGCGAGTCTGCCCAGTACCTTGCGGGCGATGAGGCTGCTGATGCCTGCCAGCAGCAGACCAACGGCAACGGTGAGCAGCGCTTGCAGGCGCGGATCCGCGTTTACAGACAGAACCAGTTCTTGCCACGTCATTGGCGCATGCTATCGCCTACAATGCCGCCATGGTGCGTCGCGACGACGAGGATGAACAGCTTGGAATGCCATTCGGGCTGC
>CAYYHT010001102.1:0-1871 GCA_964471355.1 uncultured Enterobacteriaceae bacterium | reverse complement strand
CTTGAGCAAGTCTTCGAGCGATGGGCCGTCGATGTACTCCATGACCAGTGCTGGGGCAGCGTTGTGGGTGATGACGTCGGTGACCGACACGATGTTTGGGTGGCGCAGACGTGCCTGGGCGCGTCCCTCTTGAAGCAGCCGGTCTTGGATGCTCTTGGCGCCCACCAGCAGCACCTTCATCGCATGCAATGAGTCGAGGTCCACGTGCCGCACACGGAACACCATCGCCATGCCGCCTTCGCCGAGCTCGGCTTCGACGGTGTAGCGCTCGACGCGGTCTCCGATCTTGATCATGCGACTACCATGTGCCGGTCAGAGCAATGCCGGCGACGCCAGAGCCCACAGCCACGGTCCCGGTGACGGCGGAGAGCGCGACAAAGGTATTGATTCGGCCGCGCAAGCCAGGCAGCTCGGAGTCGGGAGTGGACTCGTTCCAAAATGTCGCCTCGCTGCTGGCAGCGAGCCCAGCGAACACTCCACTCAACGCGATCGCTCCGCCGGCCGTCGCCAACAGCGGCACATTTGGGCCTGACTTGGTCTCGCGTGGGGGTGGGGGCGCGATGGCAAAGGGGTCTGGGGCTGGCTCACCGGCAACTCGGGGGGGATAGCTAGGCATGATGTCGCCCGGGTACACATAGACGGTAGCCGTGACAGACCCTTCATCGTCGACCAGCTGCACAATCGTAGGCCAGCTGGTTGAGCGCGCAACGCCGACAGTGCCGTCGAACTTGAGCTGGCCCTGTGCGGGAGGCGGGACCTCTTCATCAGAGGCGGCCTCCATATTGAATTGGCTGTAGACATCGTGGATCGGGTTGCCATCAGGCACGAGTGATGCCGGGAAGCGGTACTGCGGCTCGACACTGCGGGCCGCCGCAAACGCCATAGCGGCGCTGTCGAAGTCGCGGCTGAGGACCGCCTTGAGTCCCACGTAGCGGTGGATTTCAGCAGCCAAGGAGCGCGGCATCTGCTCCTGCAGGCAGGGCACCTGTTTATTCAGCGCGTCTGTCGAGGCGTTGAAGGCGTCGATGTCCAGACGGGTGAACGCCAGCTCAGCGTCTGCCAGCAGTCTGGACAGCTGAGCGGTATCGGTCGGAGCGTCGCACGCGACATCTTGCGCCTGGGCCACAGGCCCCAACAACAGGCATGCCAGCGCGCAGTTCCACACGTGTGAACCCCCAATTCCCATGCCGCCCTTCATGACCCCCTGATCGCACCGATGGTACGTGGTAGTTTTCAGAGTGACAAGGACCTGTGGGGGGCCTTGGGTGTTCCACCCGAATCAGTCAGAAGGGAGATTTGGAGGAAGGGAAGGGTAGCGCAGTTTCCTCGTGGACCGCCGCCGGTGTCGGCTTCGGTCTGGGTTGCGGCGTGGTCGGCTTAGCGTGGCTGGCCAGCTTGTCGGCTTCAGGTGGCGCATTGACGCCCGCCGGAATTCTCGACCTGCACCGTGTGCAGCCGCTGTTGCTGTTCATCGATGGCGCGCCGCTCTACCTGGCGGCTCTTCTGCGAGCTTCGGCACGGGTGTGGGAGCTTCAGAGCCGCGAGTCTGGCGGGGTTACGGTGCTCGCTAGGCGTCACAGCGTCTCGCGTACTCACTCCGCGGAATCGGTGCATTCTGCCACTGTGGCCATCTCTGGCGCCGCGCCCATCGGGGCGGCCAAGGCTCTCGAGAAGCTGCCGACGCCGCTTCGCGATCTGCTGTCTCATTTAGACATGCTCCATTCAGATCTCGAGGCTCTCGACCAGCCCCACCTCAACGACACGTTGCGATTGGCTCGGTCTCAAGCGAACTACGCCGTGACGCTCGCAGACAACATCGCCGATCTCGAAGCCATGCGTGACGCCGGGCACCGTGACGACCTTTTTTTGAA
>CAYYHT010001101.1:0-1883 GCA_964471355.1 uncultured Enterobacteriaceae bacterium | reverse complement strand
AAAGTCCTCGACTTCAGAGACGTCGATGGGCAGCTCGACCAGGCCGGCCACCTGGCCCTGCAGGTGCGGCATCACCATCGCCCCCACCCCTGCCCGAGCCGCTTCGCGCATCGCCACGAAGTTGTTCGATGCATAGGCGGGCGGGCGGTCCCCGAGCTGCTTGGTGACCCAGACTGCACAGGACATCTGTGCCAACTCATGGCTGTATTGCACCCACTCGATGTCGCGCGCGTCGACCCGTTCGCCCAGCGCTGCCGCCATTTCTGGGCTCGCATAGGCCCCCACCCCTCGAATCTGCAACCTGCGAAAGGCGAGGTCCTGGTGGGTGGGCCGCGTCGAGCGAATGGCCAGGTCCGCTTCACGCCTGGCCAGATCCACCTGCGCATGGCTCGAGTGCACTTCCAGGCGAAGCTTGGGGTGCCGGTGGCGGAGCTCATTCAGCAACGGTGGAATCAGGTCCGAGGCCAATCCAGGGGGGACGGCAAGGCGTACCAGGCCCTCGGCGGCGACCTCGAAACCCTGAACCGCGGCCATCGCCGATCCCGCAGCGCCCGCCATGGCTTCGGCGTGCGGGCGGAGTGCTTCGGCCGCGGTCGTCGGCCTAAGGCCCGTTCGCGTTCGATCGAACAGCACCTGCCCGAGCTTCTGCTCCAGTGCTGCGATGCGCCGGGACATGGTGGCTTGGCCAATCCCCAGACGCCGAGCGGCCATCGAGAAGCTGCCGGCATCCAGTGCGGCCACGAAGAAGCGAAGGTCGTCCCATGAAGCATCCATAAATGGATGGATACCTTCTTCAATTGGGCAGTGCAATCCACGAACGGACGCGTGAGGTTGTCGGCAACGGAGGTTCCCGTGAAACATGTCCTGCCGCTCGTGCTGCTCTCGGCCTGCACCGTCATCCACCACCCCCAGACCGTTCTCCCCGCCGGGCAGCCTTCGCAGCCGATGCTCGAGGCGCTGGCGTCTCCTGGGGTCATTCAGCATGAGGCGGTCCTGTCCGCTACCTGGGAGGCTCCCCTCTCCGGCCTGCTGAACCTCGACCGAGATCCCGCCTCACAGATTGAGGACCGCAAGGTTCCGTTCGCCATTCCCGTTCACGTCCTGGAACACCCGACCGCCGGCGTCTTCATCGTGGACACGGGAATCAGCGCCGAGATGGCCGAGGGCGGTCGGGGACCGGCAAGAGGAGTGGCGAGGATGTTCTTGAAGAGCCTGGTGCCCGCAGAGCCTCTGGCGGACATTCTGGAGCGACAACAGGCTCCGCTGTCCGGGGTCCTGCTCACGCATCTGCACCTGGACCATGTGCTCGGCCTCAATGACGTGCCTCCGGGAACGCCCATCTACGCCGGGCCTGACGAGATGGTGAACAAGTCCCTGCAGAACTTCGCGACCCGGCCGACCCACAAGGCGACCCTTCGAGGCCATGACGCGTTGTCGGTCTGGAACCTGGATGATGCCCAGGAGGTAGAGGGCCTGCGCGTCGTCGATGTGGTGGGCGACGGCTCGCTCTGGGCGGTGCACGTTCCCGGTCATACGCCGGGCAGCATGGCCTATCTGGCGAATACTCCCTCGGGTCCGCAGCTGTTCACCGGCGACACGTCCCACACCAGGTGGGGCTGGGACCATGGGGTAGAGCCCGGCACCTATTCAGAGGACAACGACGCCAATGCGGCCAGCTTGGCTGCGCTGCGGGCCTTGGCGGAGAGGCTGCCGGCGTTGACGGTGTACGTCGGGCATGAGGTTGCAGAGGTGACCATCGAGCCTTGAGGTCGGGGGGCGCGATCAGGCCAAGCTGGCGGCCTCACCGATCTCCTTGGCGAGCTGTTTGCGAAGGCCGGTATTTCGGTTGATGCGATTGATTTGCCGGACGGCGATGGTCAGGC
>CAYYHT010001100.1:0-1883 GCA_964471355.1 uncultured Enterobacteriaceae bacterium | reverse complement strand
ACGCGCTGATCAATGCGGCTGCGGGCCGCGAGGCCGAGTTCCTGCGCCTGTTCACCATAGGCCTTCATCGACTTTTCGGTGTGCCGGGTCTGGATCTCCATATATTCCTTGAGATCGCGGGCTTTGGAGAGTTCAGCGAAGAAACCAAAGCCTGCCTCCATGTTTTTCTCGGCATACCCGAGCGCCTTGGCTTGCACCTCTTGTGCGGTTTCATTGGCTGAACCGGAACCCTGGTTAATCATTTCTTGGGCTTTGCGCGCCATGTCCATGAACTGATCATAGGCTCCACGCGCCTGTTCGACGTTCTTTTCAGCAAGTTTTCGTACGGCTTCAGGAACTTCGAACTTTTCAGGATTTTTCATGGCTGAACCTCATCTCAAGTTGCCTTATCGCTAACTCTGTCAAAGTGATCCCGGAATGTACATGCTCCAGAGAAGTTTTTCGAGCTGCAAGCCACGCTTGCTCGTACACAAGCCATCGTTGACAACATGCATGACGGCTTGGTTGCCGTGGAGGACATCGGTGTCGTTCGACTCGCAAACCGCTCCTACACTCATCTGGGGCTCGCGGAATGCGAACTGGGCAGCACCATGGAAGAAGCCCTTCCACCGATCATCTCTGACCTCATGACCCAGGCGATCGAGAGCGACCAGACGCAACGCGCAGAGCTGCCACTCCCCCGCGGGCGCATGGCCGAGGTCACGGCGAGCCCGATTCATCTGGGCCCAGGAAAGGCCGTGGCGGGTAGTGTGGCCCTGATCCGTGACGTCACCTCGGAGCGTGAGGTCGACCGCATGAAGACCGACTTTATCGCGACGGTCTCACACGAACTGCGCACGCCATTGACGTCCGTGCTGGGCTTCGCCAAGCTCACCAAGAGCAAGCTGCAGAGCCACATCTTCCCCCATGTGCCCGACGACAACGCCAAGGCCCAGCGCACCCTCAAGCAGGTGTCTGGCAACGTCGACATCATCGTCGCCGAAGGCGAGCGACTGACCTCGCTCATCAACGATGTGCTCGACATCTCCAAGATGGAAGCCGGCCGCATGGAATGGACCATGCAGCCACTGTCTCCCGAGGCGCTCGTCGGGCGTGCCATCGATGCGGGTTCAGGGCTGTTCGCAGAAGACGGAGAGGTGACCCTTGAGCTGGACATCGAGCCGGGGCTGCCGATGATTCTGGGCGACCAAGATCGCCTGCTTCAGGTCCTGCTGAACCTGATCTCCAACGCCGCAAAGTTCACCGAAAAAGGCAGCGTGACCGTGGGCGTGAAGCAAGTGCACGACGCGGTCGAGTTCAGCGTATTGGACACAGGCGACGGCATCCCCATCGACCAACACAGCGCCATCTTCGAGAAGTTCAGGCAGGGGGGCGACACCCTGACAGGCAAGCCGCGCGGCACCGGTTTGGGTCTGCCCATCTGCAAGGAAATCCTTACGGCGCACCAGGGCCAGCTGTGGGTCGACAGCACCCTAGGCCTCGGCTCGCGCTTCGCATTCCGCCTGCCGAGCGAGGGCAACAATGTGCCCGCAAGCGTCTCCGAGCTCGTCGAGCACGTGGACCGGCAGGTGACCAATGAGAGGGGCAAGGGTGGCTACACCATCCTCATCGTCGACGACGACCCCAGCCTGCGCGAGCTGTTGCGACAGCAACTCTCAGAACGCGGACACGACGTGCGCATGGCGACCAACGGCACCGACGCCATCCAGCAGATCCGGGCGAACCGCCCCGACTTGGTCGTGCTCGACGTGATGATGCCCGACCTGTCCGGCTTCGACGTCACCGCCATGCTGCGCGCCGACCCTAAGACTGCGCAGCTCCCCATCATCATTCTGTCCATCGTGGCCGACGCAGCGCCGTCATGCCGGGCGCTGTACTGCTAC
>CAYYHT010001099.1:0-1888 GCA_964471355.1 uncultured Enterobacteriaceae bacterium | reverse complement strand
AGTGGTTTCCGACCGGGCAGATGCACAGGACGGGCAACTTCGTCGGCGACGAGCCCGATGGCGACCACCAGCGCTGGCACGATGACGGAGAGCTAGCCGGCGTCGACCGTTGGGACCATGGCAAGCGCAGCGGAGCCGCCGAGAGCTGGTTTGCCAACGGGGTCAAGCGGGAGCGAGTCGAGTACGCAGATGGCGTCGCACACGGGTCGTCACGGACATGGACTGCCTTTGCGCGTCCGCTCCGCGAGCATCACTACAGCGAGGGCAAACGGCACGGGGACTGGAAGAGCTGGACTGCCGACGGCAATGCCGAGGTGCTGGGTACCTATGACGCCGGAGATAAGGTCGGGGTGTGGCAGAAGTGGCATTCGAACGGCCAGCTCAAGGAGCAAGGCATGTTCGATAGAGGAAACGAGAACGGCCTGTGGACGCGCTGGCATGACAACGGCAACAAGCGCGAAGAGGGTCTGTATGTGCAGGGCCTCAAGGTCGAGTTGTGGCAGTTCTGGGATGACCAGGGCCGGCTGTACGAGGCCGGGCCCTTCCTCGAGGACAAGCGCATCGGGGAGTGGAAGCGCATTCACGACAACGGCCAGGTCAAAGACGTCGGGCAGTACACCGACGACCAAGCCTCAGGACACTGGACGACCTGGGACGAGGACGGGGTCAAGACGTCCGAAGGCGACTACAAGAACGGCTACGCCCACGGCCACTGGGTCGAGTGGAAGAAGGGCATTGTGTGGAAGATCAGCGAATGGGACGAGGGCAAGCAGCTGTCTGCCGAGTACCCGTCGCCATAGTGCCGATCAATTGCCGGCTTTCTTCTCGCTCTCGGCTTTGACCCAGGCGGTCGCTTTTGTCAGCCCGCTCTTGGCAATCATGTTCTCGATTGTGCCGGGGACCCAGCCCTTGAGGCGGACGTCGACGCTGTAGTAGACCCGGGTCCAGCCGGGCTTTCCGTCGATGGCCTCGACGTACCAGAATCCGACTGAGTCATCGAGGTCGGACTCGCGGCTGTAGTCGAGGGTCCAGGTCATGTAGTTCTGTTCGGGTCGGTAGATGTGGTCGATGTAGTAGTCGACGCCCACGAACATCGCCGAGATCGAGAAAGAGGCGTAGATGTGGTCGCCCTCTGTCTTGTAGACCGAGCATGCATCGACGTTGTCGACCATCGTAGGGTACTTGGCATAGTCGGTGATGCGGCCCCAGACGATATCGGTGCTGGCGTGGATGTCCTGGACAGCCAAGCCACGTCCACCGGCGCTTCCCTCTTCTTTCAGCTGCTTCTCGACGGTGCCGCCAGACGCCAAGGTCTTGAGCTCGTCGGCGGTCAGTGCCGGCTTCTTTGGGGGCAGCGGGTACGGCGCCAACACACCTTGATGGGCGTGAGGCTTGGTTTCGTCAGCGGCAAGTGCCGGTGCAGCGGCCACGATGGCGGCGAGGGGCAGAAGCATGGGCCAGCGGGGCATCAGTTGACCTCCGGACGAGTCATCTTGATTGGATCGAGCAAACGGACGAGTTCAGATTCTGGCAGGGCGCCGGTATCTCGGGCGACTTCACGGACATTTCGGCCCGTCTTGAACGCCTCTTTGGCGATGGCGGCTGCCCGATCGTAGCCGATGGCGGGAGCCAGAGAGGTGCAGATCGACAGGTTGCTCTCGACGCTCTCTTCGCAGATCTCGCGGTTGGCGACCAGCCCCTTGACGCAGCGGTCGGTGAAGGTGTCCGCTCCGTTGGCCAGCAGATTGACGGATTCGAGTAGGGAGTGGGCCATCACGGGGATGTAGACGTTGAGCTCGAACTGCCCATTCATGCCGCCGATGGTGATGGTCGTCTGGTTGCCGATGACCCGTGCGCACAGCATCGTCAGCATCTCGCACATGACGGG
>CAYYHT010001098.1:0-1890 GCA_964471355.1 uncultured Enterobacteriaceae bacterium | reverse complement strand
TTCCTGTTGTCAGCGTCACAGCGCCGTTGCTACGTCGAGGTCAAGGGCGTCAGCTTGGTCGAGGACGGCATTGGGCTGTTCCCCGACTCGGTGACCAAGCGGGGCCAGAAGCACCTGAGTGAGCTGATGGAAGTCGCCCGCCAGGGGCACCGCGCGGTCATGCTGTTCAGCGTTGCGCGCGGAGACATCGCGGTTGTGCGTCCGGCGGACCACATCGACCCCGTCTATGGAACGCTCTTGAGGCAGGCGCGTGACGTCGGGGTTGAGCTGCTGGCCTACCGCTGCGAGGTCGGTGTTGACGAGCTCAAGCTGACGGAAAGGCTTGAGGTTGAGCTTCCCAGCCAAGGGCCGCCAGCAGCTCGTTGATGCTGTTGTGGGTGCCCACTTCGAGGGCACGGCAGATCTGCGCGTGGCCGATGCTGACCTCGGCGCGTGGCTGCAGGTCACGCAAACCGGCCAAGTTGAAGCGGTCCAGGTCATGGCCCGCATTGAGGCCCATGCCAGCAGCTGCTGCGGCTTCCCCTGCCGCATAGAGTCGACTGCGTTGTGTGTCTTGGTCGGCCGTGCCCCATGCCCATGCGTAGGGGCCTGTGTACAGCTCAACCCGATCGGCCCCCACATCTGCAAATGCCGGCATGACCTCAGCGTCGCAGTCCGCAAACAGACTGACTCGGATGCCCGCGTCTTTGAGTGACCGAATGGTCGGCGCCAACGCCGCGGCATCTGCCGGAAGATCAAAGCCGTGATCGCTGGTCACTTCGCCGGGTCGAACGGGCACCAGTGTGCATTGAGCAGGGCGAAGGGCCAAGACTTGATCGACGATTTCGGGGTGATTTTCGCACTCGATGTTGAACTCGCAGCCCGGTCGGTGCTCTGCGAGCCATGCGGATAGGGGCTGCAGGTCGGTGTACAGGATGTGGCGTTGGTCGCGCCGTGGGTGGACGGTGACACCGTGAGCACCGGCATCGAGAACGAGTCGCGCCACATCGAGAATATTTGGCGCGTCGTGTCCCCGAGAGTTTCGAAGCAAGGCGTATTTGTTCACGTTCACAGAGAGCAGTGGGCGCGCCATTCTTCACCTCATCTGAGGGCTCGCTTGACCTTCACTGTCGAAAAGTCGACGCGGCCGCTCCGCCCGGGGTAGCCTTGTCGCGCCGTCCGGTCGGTGCCTATGCGCCGGTTTGTTGCACTTCGGGGGAAGGGGCTTGGCAGGGACCAAAACACGAACCGTGCTCTTCACGGACCTTGCGAACTACACCGCCAAGGTGTCTCGCATGGACCGCGAAGGAATTCGCCGCATCCTGTCGGACCACGAAAACTTGGTCCGCCCGATCATCGAAAAACGCGGCGGCAGAATCATCAAGAACATTGGTGACTCCTTTCTGTGTCTGCTCGATTCGGCGACCGAGGGCCTTCGCGCCGCGCTCGACATCCAGCACGAGACGCACGCGACCAATGGACACACCATCCGCGTCGCAATGACGACAGGGGACGTCGAGGAAATCGACGGAGACGTCTTCGGTGAATGCGTCAACCTGTCCGCTCGGATTCTGGGTAAGGCGCCAGGTGGCGAGATTTGGTTCGGCGAAGGCAGCCGCCAGTGCATGAACGACTCAGAGATTCCCTGGGAGAGCGTTGGTCGGTTCCGGCTCAAGGGCATTCCCGGCGATCAAGAGTGCTACCGCTGTGTTCCCGAGCACAAGGCCGTGCTGCCTGACAAGGTGTCCGCGGCAGCCAAAGTGGGCAACTTGGTGCGTTTGCGACGCGGCTCGCGTCCGCCGCTGCTCCCGCCCGACCCGGTCATTCTGTTCGAGGGATTCGCATCCGGATCGGCCGAGCTCGAAGCTGCCGTTGGTTCGCTTCCGGTGCTCAACCCCGCATCCCTCTTCC
>CAYYHT010001097.1:0-1901 GCA_964471355.1 uncultured Enterobacteriaceae bacterium | reverse complement strand
ATCCGCTGCAACGGCGAGACGAAGCTCGCCGCTCCTTGCGGCGAGCCCCATCAGCCAAGGGCCATTCCTAGGCTCCCGCCGATCTGCGCGCGGTCTGCACAGTTCCTGCAATGCGCACCCATAGACTGGGTCCATGCAGACAGCAGCCTATGTGTACGAGCAGCAGCCCATCGACCCGACCGAGTTGTCCGTCTGGATGCGCGACTGGGCCATCATCGGCTTTCTGACCTGTGCACTCGCTCCCGGACTGGTGGCCACGCTGATTGGCGGCGAGCTGTGGCCATTCGCGGCCGTTGCATCCTGCCTCGGCGCCGTGTCCGGCAGCGCGGTCGGCTGGATGTTGCGCAGCCTGCTGAACCGGGTCCCGGACTGGTCCTGGGTCGCGGTGAGTCTGTTCGCCGGTGTTCCAGCGCTTGGCGCATGGGGAGCGCTCGTCTCGGGCTGCGCCGCACTGCTCACCGTGCCACATATGCTGGTCTTCGCGGTTCCATGCGGAACCGTCTCGGCGCTGCTGCAGTGCTCTTGGATGGCGCCGGCCTACGCGATGCTCGCGCGAGCCGGCTGGTCGCGCCTGCCCATGGTCGTGCTAGGTCCCTTGGTTGCTGGCCCACTCGCGGGAATGCTGTGCATCGCCACGGTGGTGTCGACCCTGCAGCTCGTCAACCAACTCTAGGGCTGGAGACAAGCAGGGGCGAGCTTCGTCTCGCCCTCGATCCGCTCGGCCACCGGAACCGGCGAGACGAAGCTCGCCGCCCCTTGTCATGATTCGTTCGCCGACTTCAGACTCAGCGGCCTGCTAGGCTGCAGCGGAGCCACGCAGGGCCTGCAGCTCGCGAGCCACCAGCGCGGCAATGGCGTGCATGCCGGCCACCCCATGCTCTGCTTCGACGTCGGCGTTGTAGTTGCTGGTGCCGTTGATGTCGTAGGTGTAGCGCTTGCCATCGGCGTCCACGACGAACTCGATGCCCGCCACGTCCAGGCCCTGGCGACGCATCATGGCCAGGTACTTCAGCACCAGCGGGTCGGTGGCCACGATGTCGGTGGCCAGGCTGAACTTGCCGCTGCCGCCGACAGGGCAGAAGGCATCGGTCGCCTCGCAGCCCACCGCCGGGCACAGCTCAAAGCCACCCTCGGTGCTGCTGCGAATGGCGTACTGGAACTCGCCGCCGACAATCTCGACGCGGGTGATGAACGGCTCGGGGGGGCGGATGTACTGCTGCAGCAGGGTCACGCCATCAACGCCGTCTTCAAAGCCATCGCTGTCGACGTACAGGTCGAAGCTCTCGAAGTCCTCGAAGAGCACGACGCCAAGGCCCTTGCCGCCCTGGTTGTGCTTGGTGATGAACGGCAGTCCAATCTTCCGTGCTGCCGCCTTGAGTCGCTCGGCACCGCCAATCACGGCGATGGTCTGGGGCGTATCGATGCCCTCTTGGCGCAGAGCCAAGTCCTGACGCACCTTGCTGACTTCGAGTGCGAAGGCATTGGAGCCGTTGATCACGCGACGGCCATGGGCCTCGAGGTGGAACAGGTACTCACGCAGGAAGTTCACGCCGCCCTGGTGGCCGCGAGTATGTGACGAAGGGCTCATGCGGTTGATCCACACGCCCTGCGGCGGCGTCGATGCCAAGTCCAGGCTGCCACCGTCGGTGAAGTGCTCGGCCCAGGTCAGACCGGCGGCGGACAGCGCCTCGCGAAGAGGGGGCATCCAATCTTCATTCTCAAACAAGATGTGTACGTCAGACATGCGGGCTCCAGACCCAGGCTTGCCCGAATCACAGTCGATGGAGAACCCCCACGCGACAGGCCGAGCCCGCCGTGGCGAAGGGGTGAATCATCGAATTACTGAGTCAGTACACCTCGCCACGGGTTGCTACAACAACAACAAGACGCGGCATTGGTGA
>CAYYHT010001096.1:0-1911 GCA_964471355.1 uncultured Enterobacteriaceae bacterium | reverse complement strand
CGTCTCCGTCCAGGTCTGGATAGAAGATGCCCGCCGGGTTTTCGTCGACCTCGCCATCGCAGTCGTTGTCGATCTCGTCGCACAAGTCGTCCACACCGGGATGGACATCGCCGTCGTCGTCGTTGCAGTCATCGACGGTGGACAGGTAGCCATCGCCGTCCGCATCGAGTGCCGCGAAGTGGGTCTTGTAGTCGTCGTCGGTGACAAAGGCGCAGCCACTGAAGGCCAGAATCGAGAGAGGAAGAAGCAGCGTTTTCATTAGAAGCTCCCCGTGAACATGGCGCCGACCCCGAGTCCCAAGGCAACACCTCCGAGCGCCAATCCGGTGGCTCCGAGTGTGTTGGCTTGCGCCTGCAGCTTGCTGCCGTCTTCGAAGGTCTCGGACTCGCCGAACTTGGTCTTGGCGCCCAGTGCCATGGTGTACACGACTCCTCCTCCGATGGCCGCGAGTCCCGCTCCGGCCAGCAACGGTCCACGCAGAGAACCGGTGCCCTCGTATCGATAGCTGCTCTTTTCGCCTTCTGGAAGCGCTTTGTAGGACGGCAGGTCGCCGGCGAGGTGGTAGCCCGTGTAGGTCACAGCTCCCGTGTCATCGAACATCTGCACCAGAGACGGCGTCAGCGGCCGATTCAGCGTCGCGCGACCGTCAAAGCGGATGTGGCCCTTGGCCGGTGGAGTGACTTCTTCAGTCTCGAGCTTCTTGATGTTCTCGAGGGTGTAGACGTCGCGGGCGGCGTCGCCCTCGGGCAGGGTGGCGAAGCTGTAGCTGGGCTCGATCAACCGCGCTGAGGCCCAGGCCAGGCTCGCGGGCTCGGGGTTGCCTTCTGCATAGTGCCGAAGGCCCTCGACGCGGTGGTACTCGGCGATGAGGTGCGGATTGTCATAGGCCTTTTCGTGAAAGCATGGCAGGTCGAATCGGGCTTGGTCGCTGGCCACCTTGATGGCTTCGGGATCGTTCCAGGAGCCATTCGCGGCGTCCAGCGAGGTCATCAGCTGGTCCGAGGTCGTGTCGCCTGAGCATTCTTCAGGCGGCTTTTCGACCGGAGCCACCTTGCGCAGGTCGAGCTCGAAAGGCTCGCCACCGGCGGCAATCGAGAAGCCCTCTTCGCCGAATGTGTAGTCCCCGGCGGGCAGCCAGCCCTCGTACTTTCCGGTCTCGACGATGGCCGCTGCAGCAAAGTCGAATGCCGCGCCGTGGTCGGGTTGAAACGGCCGTACGGGCAGGATGAGCTCGGCGGTTCCCTGCTTTGATTTCAGGTCGACAGTGCCGTAGTTGCCCTCGATATCGGCAATGGTGGCCTCGCCCTCGGCGCTGCCTTCGACGGCCTCGGCCAGGCGGGTGCGGTCGACCATGGCGGTGACGTTGCCGGCGTTGCGAGCGGCGGCGGCGCCCAGACGATGGTCTTCGGCCGACAGCGTCACATTCTTGAGCGCGCTGAGGGCTTGGTAGGCGCGCTCCATGCCCGCATAGGTGTTGCGCTCGGCGTGCCGCTTGAGCTCGGAGGACAGGCGCTTGTACTCGGCCTCGTCGTCTTCAGGGCCGGCCATCGCGGTGATGGGCATTGCTAGGGCAGCCACCACGGCGAGTGTGAACGAATTTCGAGCCATGTTCATGATGAGGCCTCGATTTTGCGGGGGAGTGGGGAGGGTCCGCGACCAATGGATGGTCACAGGGCAGTGCCCGGCATTCTACCTGTCACGGCCTTTGACCGCAACCACCGAACCGGTATACCCCGCAGATCCACGGGCGATCTGACCTCAGACTGACAGGGTCGTTCTGCGACCGCTGCATCCAGCCTACTGAGTCCAGCCCTCCCGCATGCGGGCCGCCATCACGTCCGAATCCAGCTTGGCCCGCTGCACGGCCTGCACCACATCGGGCCGGTCGCGAATCGCATCGAACAGCGGATC
>CAYYHT010001095.1:0-1912 GCA_964471355.1 uncultured Enterobacteriaceae bacterium | reverse complement strand
AGCCATACGAACCGTTAGCCGAGGGCGCTTGAAGGAGATCGACTCCGTTTCGCCCTTGGAACGGCTTCCCGACAGTGATGCCGGGCGATTGACTCCGCCGGGAGCAGTCCGTGTCGGCCAGCGAGAGGTGGTGGGGCTCGACCGGGTCCGCCGCCTTCGATCCGTGCCGCCGTGTCAGCCAACGTCCAGGGAGACATGCGCTTCGTCCTGTGAGCCGCTTTCGCCGTGGGCGTGGTCGCCGCCTTCGATCCGTTCCGCCGTGTCAGGCACGTTCATTGAGACTTGCGCCGCTGCTTTTTGAAGTGTCCGCCATCAGAGGTCAGGGGCTGGCGTTCGCAGTCTGGCTGGGCGCCGATTGAGGGTTGTTCCCGTGGTGGGAACGCGCTATGTTTGTTCCCGCTATGGGAGCATTTCTTGCGAATCATCGCGCCTCGCACGTTGCGAGACTTCTGGGAAGCGGGTCATGCCGACTCGGAGCAGGCATTGCGAGCGTGGCTGTCCGAGGTACGCAACGCGTCTTGGGAAGGGATGGTGGACATCAAGGCCCGGTACCCGTCCGCCAGCGTGATCGACAGCGAGCGGGTGGTGTTCAACATTCGCGGCAACAACTACCGCCTCGTGGTCAAGGTCTGGTTTCCGGGCCAGATGGTGTTCATCAAGTTCGTCGGCACACATGCCGGCTATGACCGCGTTGACGTGACGAAGCTCTGAGGGAGAGGACATGGAGATTCACCCGATTCACAACGAGGAGGACCTGGCCGCGGCTGTTCAGGAGATCGAGCGGCTGTGGGGCGCCAGTGCAGGAACACCGGAGGCTCTGAAGCTCGAAGTGCTGGGCATCCTGGTAGACCTGTACGAGCGCACGCACCACCCGATCGGGCCGCCAGAGCCAGTTGCCGCCATCCTGTTCCGGATGGAGCAGATGGGTCTTTCGCGGAAGGACCTCGAGCCGTTCATCGGTAGCCGCGCCCGAGTGCATGAGGTGCTGACGAGGAAGCGGAACCTGACGCTGCCGATGATTCGTCGACTTCGGGATGGACTTGGCATCTCAGCTGAGGTGCTGATTGGCGGTGCTTCCCCGGAGGACAGGCTGGCGAGCTGATGGCGTCGGGACCCAGGTTCCGGTGCATTTCTACCTGTCTGTCCGTCCCGCCAGCACGTTTCATTGCGCTGGCGTCGAGGCGGGTCTCTGACTTGGTTCCGAAGTCGGCTCGAGGCGGTTTGATATAGGCTGTGGCGGGGACGGAGGGCCGATTGTTTGGCGACAGGTTGCGGACATGGGCGCTCGTGGGATTCGTTCTGGGAGGGATTGATGCTTGCGCGGCGAAGAAGCCCCCCGAAGTCACAGTGATAGTCGCGGAGGTGTCCGGGCGTCCCACGTTTGATGAGGAGACTCGCTCTGTGATCGTCACTTTCGCCGGTGAGGCGGAGCCGACTCATGTGTCTTGGTCTGAGCTGTCTCACATTCTGGTGGTGTCAGATGGGGAAGCAAATACCCTGTTTTTCGTGAAGGGCGACGGGGTCAGGATCCCGTTTCGCACGTCACAGAGTGACTTCGTACGGCAGGCGGATCTGTACGGGACGTTCATGGGTGTCCAAGTCGTCAGGCCGTAGAGCCGCGGTGCTTTGGGTGAGCTGCTTGGCAGGAAGGCGCTGAGCGAGCGATTTGGCGTGTTTCTACTGGCTGTCCGTGCCGCCAGCACGTTTCATTACGCTGGCGTCGAGGCCGGGTTTCTGGCCCGCTTCCGAGTTGCCGGCTGAGACACGGTCGCCGATGAGCTCGGACCCTGAATCCCCTCCACCTCTGCCCGCCGCGCTAACGCTCCAACGTTGGCTTGCCGGCGGATCGAGCTGGCTTAGGCCGAAGGCCGTAAACCTCAGTTGGTGCCGGTCTAGCCATACGAACCGTTAG
>CAYYHT010001094.1:0-1913 GCA_964471355.1 uncultured Enterobacteriaceae bacterium | reverse complement strand
AGCGTTAGCGCGGCGGGCAGAGACGACCGGGATTGAAGGGGCGAGCTCATCGGCGACCGTGTCTCAGTCGGCACTTCGGGAGCATGCTGGAAACCCGCCTCGACGCCAGCGTGATGAAACGTGCTGGCGGAACGGACAGCCAGTAGAAACGCGCGGGAACTCACGGTGCACGCCATAGGTTGGCGCATCCGGAATCACACATCGCGAGCTCCGCAGGTCCAACGTGAGCTACAACCCGTCGGCAACAGCTCGACCGCTGCGAGTCCGCTCCACGCCATCGTCGCTCCACACAGTGGCAGCGATAAGCTTGAGCTGATCGCGACGGTCCGATTCCAGTATGAACTGAACGTCGTGAGGGCCTGCATCGACGGGCAGATCAATCCAGTAGGCATGATCCCAATTGATGGCGCCGCTACGGACTTGACCGACCGCAGAATGGTGGACCGCCGGCTCCACAACTTCGCCATCAATCACAACGTCGCGGATCTCAAGCGAACCTCCGTCCGCAGCTCCTGTGGCCACATCAAGCACCGTCAGGTTCAGCGCGGGCCCAGGCGTGCTCAACAGCTCGATTGGCGTTTCAGACAGACCGATGAAAGGCTTGCCGACCTCGCAGCCACTGTAGTAGAGCAGGTACACGCCGTTCTCACCCAACCGCTGGGGCAACGCCGGGGGACTGTACTCCATGCGGCCGTCGCCCCCTCGTGACAGCGCTGCCCACGTCTGGCCGCTGATGACCAACCGGCCGTCGGTCTTACACAACATTGGCAGCGAGCTGTTCGTCGCCCCATCCCCATCCAGATCCATCACAAGCCCGCTACCCAGCACGTCCGACTCTCGCAGGGCCAAGAGGTCCGGTGTGGACAAGTTCCAGGGTTCGGCGGTGAAAGGAACGTGCGAGCTGCTGAGCCCGCTAGGTACGTCGACGTGCACCGTGACGAGGAGTGCCGAGCCCTGAACGGCCACCTGAAGCTCGGGTGTCGAATCGACACTCCCGACCCCACACGCCAAGCCGACGGCAAACGTAAACACTGCAAGGGACACACCGCGCATGCCGCATCGTACCCACACTGTCTTCGCCCAACGAGTCCATGCTGTTCGATCAGCACTGCTCACCAGCGAACTCCCGCCTCTGATGACGGAAGCACAGCAGGGCAGTAGCGCATGTCTCCACGGACGTTGGCTCACGGCGCGACTCCACGTGCTCACGGCCGAACGCCGAAAAGAGCAGCAGCGCAAGTCTCAATGAACGTTGGCTGACACGGCGGAACGGATCGAAGGCGGCGACCACGCCCACGGCGGATTCGGCTCACAGGCCGTGGCGCATGTCTCCATGGACGTTGGCTGACACGCCGCAACGGATCGAAGGCGGCGGAAGTCCTCGACCAAACCGCCTCTCGCTGGCCGGGACGGACTGCTCCCGGCGGAGTCGGTTCGTCCGGCATCACTGGCGGAAGGCCATTCGACGGGCGAAACGGAGTCGATCTCCTTCAAGCGCCCTCGGCTAACGGTTCGTATGGCTAGACCGGCACCAACTGAGGTTTACGGCCTTCGGCCTACGCTAGCTGGATCCGCCGGCAAGCCAACGTTGGAGCGTTAGCGCGGCGGGCAGAGACGGAGGGGATTGTCGCTGTTAGCGCATCGGTCTTCGGGCTTCTGCCGGTGGCCGCTCGTTTGCCGTTCTGCGAACTTCAAGATGGGTCCATGCCGCCGCCAAGGCAAAGCGTCCAGTGGGCGCTTGCCGCATCGACGAATCATCCGTCGTACGAAGAGCTCGTCCCCTGCCACGTCCCGCCGTTCGACTCGCATGCGGACTGAATCCCGCTAGGGTCGCCCATCAAATCACCGCTGCTGTGAGTCCATGACTTCGCAGTCAACGTTTCGTAGTAGCAAATGTAGCCGCCGCTACAGGA
>CAYYHT010001093.1:0-1918 GCA_964471355.1 uncultured Enterobacteriaceae bacterium | reverse complement strand
TCACGGTCAGGCCATTGGTCTTTCCGTCGATTGTGCTGCTGAGTACGCTCGTGGCTCGTGGACTGATCATCGCTCCAGAGCCTGGATGGAAGGGCCTCAGCGGCTCGCCCCAAGCCCCTGATGTCGTACTCATCACAGTCGACACACTGCGGTCGGACACCGCCCACGGCATGGCCAGCTACAGGCGCATCTCCGGCGACACGCCGCTTCCAGATGCTGTTGCCGCGGCCCCCTGGACCCTGCCTTCAATGGCCACCATCATGACCGGCGAGCCGCCTTGGATACACCACGCTGGCCGGACGACACAGGGGACAAACCGGGTCAGCACCGACGTCACTACATTGGCTCAACGACTGAACACTCGTGGCTATGACACCCTCGCATTCGTGGACCGGAACATATGGCTCGAGCCGGCCCTGGGCTTTGATCGCGGCTTCAACCAGTTCTTCCATACAAGGCAGCTTAGACACCATGGAGGCACGGCAACCACGGGTCGACCACTGCTCGCCCGAATTGCCACAGAGCTCGGCGCCCCCGGCCCATCCGACCTCGCCCCTGACCGCCTCGTCGACCGCGCGCTGGACACGCTCACTTTCCGCCGAGACCGCCCCGTATTCCTGTGGCTTCACTTCATGGATGTGCACCTTCCATACTCGAATGTCGCCAGCACGACCCTCCCGGATCAGGCCAAACGGACGCTCATCCACGCCAAGCGACCCGACCTGCTTGAGGACCCAAGCTGGCGTGAACAAGAAGCGCGCACTTGGCTCCACGCCGCTCATGACAACGAAGCGGCACAGATCGACCAGGCACTCATGCGGCTGCTCGACAACCTGAATCCCGACCGAGAGCGGGTGGTGGTGTTCGTGGCCGACCACGGCGAGGAACTCTGGGAGCACGGCGGCTTTGAGCACGGGCACGCACTGTGGCAGGAGGTCATTGGAGTTCCCGTCGCGATCTCCGGTTTGACCCTCGCTAATCCCGAAGTAATCCCGTCCCATCTGGACATCGCACCGACCATTCTGGCCGTCGCAGGGGCAGACAGTTCCGGGCTACCCGGTCGGGACTTGGCCTCCTCTATTGAAGCCCGCATCCACCTCACTGGCAATCTGGTTCACGCTGGCGACGACCCATCGGCGCAGTGGGCCGTGCGCAGCGGGCATGCCAAGGCCATCTGTGGACCTGGCGGCGCTGAACAACAGTACGACCTCAATGCCGACCCCAACGAGCTCGCCGACCTGCTCCATGCGCTGCCCCCTGATGCGCCCAGCATGTGCGCGGCACCCTGGAAGGACCTGGGCGGGGTCATCGACACCGTCGACCTCGCGTCCGAAGAGCACCGAGCACTGGTCGAGCTCGGCTACATCGAGAAAGAGCGATGAGGGTCGCAGGCATTTTGCTGGTCGGTCTGTTCATGAGGCTCGTGTTCGTGACGTCCCCTCTGATCGGGATGCAGGCGTGGCGGCAGACCGACACCGCAGCCATGTCTCGCAACTACACCCGCAACGGCTTCGATTTCTGGCACCCGTCGGTGATGTGGAGTGGCGACGGCCCAGGCTGGGTCACGTCGGAGTTCCCACTCTACTCCTGGATGCATGCCCTGCTTGGAGCATCGCCTCTGGCTGGCCGGCTCCTGTCCATCGCGTTCGGGCTGGCGGCGGCCTATGTGCTGTACAGGCTCGTTCGCGACATGGCTGACGAGTCCACGGCGCTGTGGTCCTGCGCGCTATTTACCTTCCTCCCGCTCGGCGTGTTCTATACGCGGACCGTGCAGCCCGAGGCGCTGCTGCTGTTCTGCACCCTGTTGGGGGTCTGGCTGTTTCGCATCTGGTTGGTCGAGGACGACCCTCGCCGAGGCGCCGGTGCCTGGGTGGCGGTGACTCTGGCGGTGCTCATCAAACCAACCACGCTGGTCATC
>CAYYHT010001092.1:0-1937 GCA_964471355.1 uncultured Enterobacteriaceae bacterium | reverse complement strand
CGCCAACGACTGCGAGTTCGAAAAGGACGCCGAGTACATCGACAACGACTGCGACGTCCTCAAAGGCCCCAGCTCGGGCTTTGTGTCGCTGAGCATCGAGGTCGGGCGCCCGTCCGGCAAAGAGAGCCGCTCGGTCGAAGACGGGTCGGCCATGATCAAGCAGGGCGGAGCCACATTCTCGGTCACGTTGTACGACGATGCGGCGAGCAAGCAGCTGATCACAGAGCTGACCACACCAAAGCCCGTCGCCGGTGCGCCGGCAGCTGTCGTTCCGTAGCCGCTACTTCTTGGGCAGCGTGCTGACGAATGCGTGGCACCGGTCGAACCAGGTCTGCAGGCCCTCGTCGGACTCCAGCGCGTCGGGGCTGACGTAGACCCAGCCCTTCATGGGGCGCTTGGTGAAGTCAAAGGGCCTCGCGTGGGGCTGTGCCAGCGCGTCCTCATAGGCATCGACACCCACCCGCGCGCAGATCTCGTCCCCCATGACGCCGATGAGGAGGTTGCCGTGCAGCATCAGGCCCCAGCCTCCGAACATGCGCTTTTCGCTGGTGCCAGCCATGCCCGTGCTGAGATCCATCAGGCGCTCCGCCAAACCCTTGTCGTAGGCCATCGAACCCCTCTCTACAGGCTGTGCAACAACGGCACAGTAGCCCTTGCTATGGTCGTCGACCAGCTTGGAGTGCCCATGCCCGTCACGGGCGACGAGATCGGTCCCTACCTCATCACGGGCCTCATCGACGAGGGAGTGATGGCCTCGGTCTTTCGCGTGCGCGACACCCGCGACCGCACCACCAAGGCCATCAAGCTGCTGCATCTCAAGGACGACGACGAAGCCACCGAGCGCGTGCTTCGCGAAGGCCGGGCCATGGAGTCCATCCGCCACAAGAACCTGGTGCCCGTGCTCGAGATGATCGAGCACGACGGCATGCCCGGCTTTGTCATGGAGCACGTCAAGGGCCTGACCCTCGACGAGTGGATCAACGAGAACGAAGCCCCCCTGGTCACCCGCATGAACCTGTTCGCAGGCATCACGATGGGTCTGCACCACCTGCACCTCAACGCCATCATTCACCGCGACCTGCAGCCGGCAAACATCCTGGTCCAGCAGTCCGAGCGCGGCGATCTGACTCCTCGCATCGTCGACTTGGGCCTGTCCAAGCACCTGCGTGACGACAGCATCACCGAGGTTGGCAGCGTGTTCGGCACCTTGGGCTACGTCGCTCCCGAGCAGCTGCACAGCACCTCGACCGTGGCCCATCGCGCCGACATCTTCAGCCTGGGCTGCATCTTGTATGTGCTGGCCTGCGAGCGCGAGCCCTTCGACGGCGAGACCAACGAGCAGCTGCTCGAGGCGATCATGGCCACCCGCTACACGCCGCCGCGGGATGTCGTGCCAGACCTGCCGCACCAGATCGTGACCGCCATCGATGCCTGCTTGGTCAAAGACCCCAGCGACCGCATTCCCCATTGCCTATGGGTCATGAAGGTGCTGCAGGGCGCGCCCTGGCCTCCGCGCAGCGCCGAGGAATGGACCACACCGGTTCCCCCTCCCCGTCGGGAGTAGCCGCAGCCGGTCAAGCGGAGTCACGGGTTGTCAGCCACGGGTTGAAGCCGCCCACGATGTGCCTAGACTGCCTGCGAACGGAGGCTGTACGCATGTTCGCGACCGCTTTTCTAGCCGCAATGTTGACCGGACCTGCATACCTCGCCGTCGCGCAAGACGTCGGGAACCAGCTGTTGTCCGAGCTGCAGTTCACGGGAGACGTCGACGGCCGCATCAAGACGCTCAAGTCCACCCGCGCCAAGATGCGCAACAAGGGACTGTCCTTTGACGAGGTCACCGACTTCGTCGCCGTGCGCATCCAGGTCGACACCGAAGACGAGGCCTACGAGGTCATGCAGGCCATTCAGTCCCGCTACGACACCCTGCCCGGCAA
>CAYYHT010001091.1:0-1937 GCA_964471355.1 uncultured Enterobacteriaceae bacterium | reverse complement strand
GCTGGCTGGAGCCCACTCCCCCCAAGATCAGGAACACCAGCGCGACAAACAACGTGATGAATCCGAAGCCACCCAGAAGCATCAGGGGCAAGCTGATGACGGCCATTGCAATGGCCGGAGTCAGCATCAGGCAGATGGCGAGCCAGATCTTCCACCACGCGACGGGCTTCTGGCCGACCACGTTTCCGGTCTGGCCATTGACCAGTACGCGCCAGGTCTTGCCTCCAAATTTGTAGACGCTGACCCACACCGGCAGCAGCACGTAGCGCCACGCCTCGTCATCGAGGTCACAGACCATCGAGAAGTTGCGCATCTTGCTGCCGCCTGCCTGCTGATGACAGGCCCCCTTGCAGGCCTCGCGCATGGCCGCCTTGCCCAGATCCCAGGCCTCGAGCAGGCCGCAGTCATAGGTTTGAGCCTGCCAACCGGGCAGGTAGTCCGGCGAGAACTCCACAAACGCGTCAAAGTCCCAGGGCCTCAGCTTCTCGAGCAACAGCCTGGACAGCTGCGTGGAGCCAGCGATGTCCCAGTTCTCAAGGTGGATGTCGACATGGCCCTTCTCCCACTTCCACACTGTACGGGTCTGGGTCTCGAAGCGGCCCGAGTCGCTGTCCCATTCCTGGTAGGTCTCGGTGTGGCCGACCTCGCCCTCCCAATCGGCTTCGAGCCGTGCCGAGAAGGTCCAGAACGGCATGTAGATGCCCGCGAACTTCTCGACATCATCGGCCTTGTTGAGGTCGCGAGGGTGAATCCAGCCGCGAGACAGCCACTCTTTGACATATGGCTTGAGCCCTGGCCGATCGACGGCGAAGGGGATGAGGAAGGTAGGGCGAAGGCCGGTGTCCTCTTTCTCGCGAATGCGCACGCGGTTGCTGGCACAGAAGGGACAGGTGCTGGACAGGCTGCCCTCGTCAAGCGCGAGGTTGCCGCCGCAGTTCTCGCAGTTCAGCTCGCGTCGCTGCACACCCCATCCGTGCTGGGCGGCCTGCAGGGCTTCGAGGGTGAACTCGGTCGCCAGTGCCTTGCGGCCGACCCGCTTGTCTTGGCCCTGGTCCCCGGTCCAGTCACAGTAGTCGCAGGTGACCGCACCGGTAGCGACCTTGAAGCTCGTCGGGCTGCCGCAGGACGGGCAGCGAAACGTCTTCTTCTCGGCCGCATCGACGTTCTCCTCTACTGGCTTGGCGGCATAGACACGCACCCCATCAAGGTGGGACTCCACCTCCATGAACTCGTCAGGGGGACGCCAGTTGCTCATCAGCAGGGGCAGTCGCAGTAGTCGATCGAGATCTCACAGACCGGCTCGCCGTCGGCTCCGACAACCCAGCGGTGGTTCCAGGCCTCCATCATCACGCCCAGATTCTTGCCCCCCAAACTGACGACCTGGGGACTGTCCGGCTCGACCATATAGGCGCTGGTCAACGGCATCGACACGGTCGATGGGTCACCGATCTCGACCAGCGCAATGCGGCTGTCATTGAGCTCATCGGCCCCGCACATGTCCATGCCCTCGCCGGTGATGTGGTTGAACTGGATGCTGATGACGTCGCCCAGACTGTGAGTTCGGTAGGTGATGGTGGTGGTGACCGGCGCCTCGGCCGTCGCGTTCACCTCGGCCATCATCGCGCTGTACGAAGCGTGCTCCTTGAGCACCTCAAGCGCCTCTTTGGCGTCGGGCTCCGAGGCGTCGAGCGAGCCGGACTCACCAGTACCCGGGCCGCCGGCAAAAGTGCCCGGGCAGTCGATCTCGGCAAATAGCTCAGGCGAGCCGCATCCGGGCTCCTTTTGGTCGGTGTACTCGTACCAGCCGAAGTGGGGTTCGCCGCGAGTCAGCGAGGCAAAGCCAAGGACTTTGCACGACTTTTTGCTGTCACCGGACCACACATCGAGCGCTTGGTCCTTCTTAAAATCACCCACCACATCGTTGTCGAGCTCAGTGA
>CAYYHT010001090.1:0-1940 GCA_964471355.1 uncultured Enterobacteriaceae bacterium | reverse complement strand
GTCGTCACATACGTACAAGCGCTGTTCATAGTGCCGATCCGGGCGCTCATCCCAGGCCCAAGTTCGCCACAAAGCATCCGATGCGGCGCGAGGACCGACCACCATGCACGGCCGGTAGCGCGGGCGGATGAACCGGCCAATGTCGGCAGCATCCTCAGCCACCGGGCACCAGGGCACCGCGAGGCGGCCGGGAACGAGCAGCACGACACCGCGAGGCTTGTCGTCTTCCATGACGGCGAACCAGCACGCTCGTTCCAGCGCGTGAAGCTCCAGAAAGCCAAGGAGAAACAGGTTCACCTCGGGGTTGAGAATCAACAGTTCTCGCACCGCCGCCTGGTGTGGTCTGCCAAGGCGCGTCACCCGCAAATGCCGAACCTCCGTTGTGGCTGTGGATGCTACCGCGACGCCATGGTAGATGCGCCCCAGTCAATCGGATCATGCAGGGAGTACGCGTTCATGGAGATACACAGCGAGTCGCGAATCGCCCATCCTCGCGACGTTGTGTTCGCGGCATACCGGGACCGCTTGCCCGAGATCGCGCGCTACATCGACGACATCCGCGAGATCACTGTGCTCGAGCGCGCCGAGGTCGACACGGGCATCACGCTGCACAATGTGTGGGTGAGTGACCGGGATGTTCCCAAGGTTGCCAGCAAGTTCATCAAGCCCGAACACCTGCGTTGGGACGACTTCGCCGACTGGGACAGCGCCGGCTTTTACTGCGACTGGCGCATCGTGCCGCGAGCGTTCACCGCCAACGTGACCTGTTCTGGGCGCAACAGTTTTTTCGAGGACGGCGATGGAACAATCGTGCGCCTGACCGGCGATCTCAGCCTCGATCTCAAGGACATCCGCGGGGTACCGAACTTCCTGGGCAAGCGCATTGCGCCCCAGATTGAGCGGTTCATCGTCTCTCTCATCACGCCCAATCTCAAGGCCGTGAACACCTCTCTCGAGCGATTCCTAAACGACAATGTCTGATCTGCGCTTCAAGGCTGAATCGGTGCTGCAAAACGGCGATTCCGATGACTGGCTTCCCGAGTCTGGCTTCTGCACCGAAATGGACGACACCGGCAGCAGTCGGCTTGTTGTCAGTGCTGCGCCATCGGACCTGCGTCTGGCCCACGCGGCATTGGTGCGTGCTCTAGGCAGCCGTGTCGGTGTGCTCTATCGATTGCGCGTCGATCGCCTGGCCCCCGAGCCCCAAGGCTCCGGCGCCCCTCCGAGGGATTTCGTCGCCCTCGACTTGGCCCCGGACGCGCTCATGACGGCGCTCGTCGACGCCGCGGATCTCATCTACGGAGACGCCCGCTGCGAGCTGTGGCTTCGCGGCACGCAGGGTGAACAGGTCATCTTGGACCATGACGGATTGATGTTCGTCTATCCCGATTCCACGGCGTTTCGCGACGCATTGGCCACCGCGGGTCTGCCCGAAAAAGAGGTGACGACCATGGCTGATCGCGACTACGTAAAGCACTGGTTTCACGCGGACTGTGACGCAGTCGAATCGGCGCTCTTCGAAGCGTTGAATCTGACGGAAGTGCCGCGGCGGGGTTAGGAGCGACTCCGATGTCACTCTCACTCACCATCGGAAGCCATGTCATTGACAACGGGCTTGTGCTCGCTCCCATGGAGCAAGTCACGGACATCACGTTCCGCAGGCTGGTTCGTCAGATCGGTGGCTGCGGACTCACGACGACGGAGTTCATCCCGGCCAGGGGAATCGTCAACGGCGAGAAGCGGACCCTAGACGCACTGAAGTGGGACGCGGACGAGAGCCCCATCGCGGTGCAGGTCTACGGTCGCGATCCCGACTTGCTGGCAAGAGGCGCGGCCGTCGCCGAACAGATGGGCGCCGACATCATCGATCTCAACATGGGCTGCCCCTCCACGAAGGTGTGCCGCAACAGCGGTGGTTCAGGCCTCATGAAGGAGCCCGA
>CAYYHT010001089.1:0-1944 GCA_964471355.1 uncultured Enterobacteriaceae bacterium | reverse complement strand
GGCTAGCGACCTTCCGGACAACCTCCGCAAGGTGCGGTCGGCCATTGAGCGAACCGTCCCACACGGCCGTACCAGTGACGGCCGTCGAGGCGACCGCGGTGCGTGGCGCGACCTGCCCAAGGCCAATGCAAAGGCGTGGCGCGGTCTGCAGCGTGACTTCGACGTAATCTGCGACAAGTACCCAAAGATCGCCAAGTCGAACCACGCGGTTCACCTCGGCACACTGGGCACGGGCAACCACTTCATCGAAGTCTGTCTCGACGAGGCAGATCGCGTATGGATCATGTTGCACTCGGGCTCGCGTGGCGTCGGCAACCGCATCGGTCAGACCTTCATCAACTTGGCCAAGAAGGACATGCAGCTTCACTTCATCAACCTGCCGGACAAGGACCTCGCGTACTTCGGGGAAGGCACCGAGCACTTCGACGACTATGTCGAGGCGGTCGGTTGGGCTCAGGGCTATGCCCGGACCAATCGTGAACTGATGATGGCGGCCACGGTCGATGCAATGCAGGGCGTGCTCGGCGGCTTCAACGCCGACGAGATGGCGGTCAACTGTCACCACAACTACGTCAGCAAGGAGCGTCACTACGGCGCGGACGTGTGGGTCACCCGAAAGGGTGCCGTGCGCGCTCGGGTCGGAGACTACGGCATCATTCCGGGCTCGATGGGCGCGCGTTCGTACATCGTTCGCGGTCTGGGCAACCCGGAGTCGTTCTGCTCGTGCAGCCACGGTGCTGGCCGAGTGATGTCCCGTACGGCGGCGCGAAAGCGCTTCACCGTCGAGGACCACAAGGCTGCCACCAAGGGTGTCGAGTGCCGCAAGGACAAGAACGTGATCGACGAGACGCCGATGGCCTACAAGGACATCGACGCGGTGATGGAAGCCCAGAAGGACCTCGTTGAGGTCGTTCACACCTTGAAGCAGGTGGTCTGCGTCAAGGGCTAGGCGATGGCCTAGACACTCACACGGAGGTGGACCATGTCCCCGTCCATTCGAGACATCTTGAACAAGCACAAGTGGCACCACGGTGACCTCGACTCGCTCGAGATCTCCGTGGTCCACCGCGGTGCTCCGGACGACCAGCGCACCATCAAGGGCGCCGACATCCGAGACATTGGCCCCAAGGGCATCTCGGTTGGCGACGACTTTGCACGCGCTGACTGGGAGGCCGAGCTGATCGACGAGGAGTCCGGCGACGCCTGGATTCCCTTCCATCGCTTCCTGGCCATCCGCACTCCGAGTGGCACCGCTTGGTCAAAAGAACACTCGGGCCGGGTTCCGGAACAGGAGCCCGGCCCCCCTGATGGGTGGCACGCAGACGACGGGGAGGACGGCCCATGATCACCATCGATGGAAGCCTCGGCGAAGGCGGCGGGCAGGTCCTGCGGTCTTCGCTCGCCCTGTCTGCACTGACCGGACAGCCCTTCCGCATTCACTCCATTCGCAAGAGCCGCAGCAAGCCCGGCCTGGCCCGGCAGCACCTGACCTGTGTGCGAGCCGCAGCCCAGGTCTGTGGCGCCCGCGTTGACGGCGCCGAGATGCGCTCCACCGACCTGACCTTTCATCCCAGAACCGTCCAGCCCGGCGAGTTCAGCTTTGCCATCGGCACGGCCGGTTCGTGCAATCTGGTCCTGCAGACGGTGCTGCCTCCGCTGATGCTGGCGTCGGGTCCCAGCTTGGTCACGCTCAAGGGCGGCACCCACAATGACAAGTCGCCGCCGTACCACTTTCTCGAGAGTGTCTTCCTGCCTCTGCTGGGGCGCATGGGTCCGTCGGTCGAGCTCGAGCTGCACAGCTGGGGCTTCTTTCCAGCGGGCGGCGGCGAGTTCAGCGCGAGCATCGAGCCCACCGACAGCCTGCAGCGCCTGGACCTGAACGAGCGGGGATACCTGCGCACGATTCGCTCGATGCGCTTCTGGAGAGTACGCACGCCTCCATGA
>CAYYHT010001088.1:0-1947 GCA_964471355.1 uncultured Enterobacteriaceae bacterium | reverse complement strand
GAGGGCGTGCTGCGCGACGAGTACCACCACGACGGCGGGTACCACGACATGATTCGCTGGAGTCTGCTCGAGGACGAGCTCAGCTGGTAGCGACGGGCTCGCGCTTGTAGGTCTCGACCGGAATGCCGACCTTGTTGTAGACGAACTGCAGCAGCCACGCGGGCCCGATCATCAAGAACTGCAAGTCCTCGAAGAAGCTGGGCTTTTCGCCCTCGATCTTGTGACCAATGAACTGAAAGAGCCATGCTACGAAGAAGGCTCCGAGGCTGATGGGCAGCAGCGGCAGGTCGGCGCTGACGATGACTTGGTTGACGGCGATGCTGGCGATGCCAAACAGCCCCATGCCCACAGCCACGGTCCACGAGAGCATGGCGTAGAAGACCATCGCGGCGGCCAGCACCACGGTGCCCCAGTGCAGGTAGGGAATGTCCGCAGGGAACGGGATGGACTGCAGCAGGCCCAGCAGCGACAGCACGATGACCGGGATGGCCACCCAGTGGATGGCCTTGTTGATCGTGTTCTGGTGACTCACCCCGTAGGCGTCAAACCACTCTGTTGCGCTGCGCATGTCTTGCACTCCTGGTTACTTACATGTAAGTAAGTAGCGCCGAGACCGCTTTCACGCAATGACCGGGAACACAATGGGTCGCCGACGCAGGCCAGCAGCCGAGACACGAGCTGAAATCGAACAAATCGCCCAGAGCCTACTGGTGGAGCACGGCCCCGATGGGGTCAAGCTGGACGATGTCGCCGCAGCGGTCGGCGTCTCACGGCAGGCGGTCTTGCACCACTTTGGCAGCCGCGAGGGCCTCATGCGGGCGGTGGTCGAAAAGGCCTGGGTGGGGCTGTTTGCCGATCTTGCAGGCTTGGGGGGGAGCGCGGGCTCCATGAGCCCCGACGACTTCTTGGATTTGGTGGATGAGGTGACGCGCAGGAGGGGCAACGCACGGTTGGGCGCGTGGCTTCTGCTCTCGGGAAAGGGCTTGCCTGCCGAGGTCTTTGAAGGGGCACTGACCAACCTGCCCGACGCGGTCGAGAAGGCCGGCACCTCGCGCGAAGACGCCGAGAACTTGCTGCTCATGGTCGGTGCGACCATGTTCGGCGACGCCATCTTTGGCACCCGCCTGCGCCAAGCCCTCGGAGTCGAAGACAGCGAGGAGCGTCGCCAGGCGTTTCGACGATGGCTGGCCAGACGCCTCTGGCCAAACGGCTGACGGGTCGGCGAGACGAAGCTCGCCGCTCCTTGGCCCACAAGCGGCGAGACGAAGCTCGCCGCTCCTTGGCCCACAAGCGGCGAGACGAGGCTCGCCGCTCGTTGCATCAACAGCGGCGTCGAGCGCGCTCACCGAGGGTGATGCTCACCTCTTGGTCGGCCCCTCCCCGACTGATGCCAAGGGTGACCTCGCTGCCCGCTCCGTGGTCGCCGAGGGCCCGTATGAGCACAGCGTGGTTGCTCAGCTCCTCACCTCCGATGGTCTTGAGGATGTCGCCGACCAGCACGGTTGCGGCCGCCGGGCCCTTGTCGTCCACACCAGCCACTAGCAACCCGCCGCCGCGAACCGGCTGAACCGTGACGCCCAGATAGCCCCGCTTGCCCCCGCTGCCCCGCTTGAGCGCCCGCTCCACCGCGGCCCCCAGATTGGCCGCGGGAATCGTCGTGCCGCCAGCGACCACGATCGATGTGTTGAGCCCCAGCAGCTCTCCGTCGGCCGACACCAACGGCCCACCTGTGAAGCCTCGCGGCAGTGCCGCATCGATGTCGATGTAGGTATCGAGGGATGCACCGAGCGGCGTCTGCCAGCTTCCGACGACGCCGCTCACCAGCCCTAGAGTGGCGCGCACCGTCTCGTGTGGACGCCCTAGCACCAACACGAGGTGCCCCGGCCGCACCTCGCCGCCCCATTTGGGTACCGGCAGACCATGCGCTTTGAGCTCAACAAGCGCGGT
>CAYYHT010001087.1:0-1953 GCA_964471355.1 uncultured Enterobacteriaceae bacterium | reverse complement strand
CTCTTCCGATCTTGCCCTATCTGGCGGCGGTCGTGCCTCTGGGCAAGTTTGCTCTGGGCGGGCAGTTCGCGATTCCGTGGGCTCGCGGTGGCGTCCAGCCCGAGGACGGTCCGCAGCGCTACCACTCGATCACCGGCAACATGCTGGGCATGCAGGGCACGTTGACCGTCGCCGGTGAGCCACAGCCCGGGCTCACCCTGGGGGCGGGCATCACCATGGCGCAGGTCTCGGTGTCGTCGATGAAGTCGATGGACACCGCCACCATCCTGTACCAACTGCTCGGTCCCGACGCGGGCATTCAGCTGCTGGAGCCGTTCTGGGAGGGCAAGCAGGAGCTCGCCGACCTCAAGGGCTTCGACCTCGGGTTTACGTTTGGCGTGCGCTACGCACCTGACCCGGACAAGCCGTCGGTCCATGCCAGCTTCCGCAGCGGTCATGGCGTGCCCATGCGCGGCACCGTGCTGGTTGAACCCAGTCGCGACCTGAATGTGCGCATCGCAGGCGGCGTGTTCACCAAGTACCGCCTGCCCCCCGAGGGCTGGCTGACCGTGCGTGTGCCTGTTGGCCCAGTCACCATCATTCCCCAGGGCGGTTGGATTGGCTGGAGCAGCGGCAAGATCCTGGCCGCCGAGCTCGAAGACCTGGCCCTGGACTCTCCCGATCTGGTCATGACCAGCTACCTCGAGTCCTATGGGGTCACCGAGGCCGAGTTCCTGGCGGGATTGTCTGAGATCACCACCCCTACTGGGCTGCGCGATGTCTGGACAGGCACGCTCTATGTGCGCGTCGACCCCCACGAGAACGTCGAGCTGTCGATCGGCGGCGGCTATGCGACTGGCGCCTTCGACCTCAACTTCATCCATCCGGGCAACGTGGACTGGGCCAGCATCGAGACCGGTGCGTCCGTGCTGTGGTCCCCTGTTCCCGCGGTCGGCATTGGCTTGTCCGGCAATACCTGGTTCGGATTGACCCGCGACGTCAACGAGTCGATTTACGCACTGACCAACGCCCCCGATTCGGGCGCTGTGCTGCCTCCAGCCAATGGCACCTACGAACTGAACATGTACCGAGCCGGAGTCACGTTGCTTCTGCGCAAGTGATCGGCCACAATCCCCCTTCGCTCTCTGTTGGACCGCCGCCATGCTCAGCCTTGCTCTATTGATTGCCACGGGGACTGCACCGGCCGAGCCGATTGGAAATGGCATCCAGGCGCGCATCTTGCCAAAGGCCGTCGATCTCATCGAAGGGCTGGTCGACCACGAGACCCACGTCATTCGCCAGGACGTGTCGGTGGTGGACTTTCAGTGCTTTGACGAGGTCGGAGTCGAGGACTTCAACCTCGAGATTCCGATTCTGGACGTCATCCTCACCCCTACCTACAACGAGCTGCTGGTCGAGGTCACATTCGACACCATCCACGGCGAAGACATGTGGTTGTTCGGCAACGACGACAACTTCGACCTGTGCCCCAACAACGCCCGTCACCGGGTGAACTTCATCGAGCTGGCCAACCCCAAGCTCGAGATGGTGCTGTCCGGCTACCTCGAGGACGGCAAGCTGGTGTTCACCGCCGAGGGCGACCCCGAGCTCGATGGCGACCTGGACATGAGCATCGACGGGCTGCCCGAGGACCTGATTCTCGAGTACTTCGGCGAGACCATCAAGAAGCAAGCGGCGAACGCAGCGGTCGACACCCTGGTGCCGATGATCACCGATTTTATGGCCGAGGCCATGCTCGACGGCGAGTACAACGACTACCGCCTGCTGCTCGAGATCGAGGACGTCGACCTGGGACCAGGGCACTTCGACATCACCTCGTCGGCCGAAATCAGCTGGCTGGGCGAGAGCCAGTGCGAGATTCCCGAGGGCTCGACCGCGCCGACTGGCCGTTCCCCCATCATCGACCTCAACTCGCAGCACGACAGCACCTTCGTCATCGGCTTCACCGAGCGC
>CAYYHT010001086.1:0-1953 GCA_964471355.1 uncultured Enterobacteriaceae bacterium | reverse complement strand
GGTGGGTCTGCCGGCCATCAAGTCCCTGTGCGACGCGGCCGAGATCGACGCGAGGTGGTCGCGACTGGGTCTTGCCGGGCTGATTGGCGCGACGCGCTCGGCGGTGCTCGCGGCGGCCATCGGACCGGTCGTGTGGCTGCTCTACTCGGTGACGTGGGACTACCATGTCGCGGTGATGCTGCTGGCTGGAGCCCTGGGTCTGGTCGGCTTGCCGGGCCTGGCAGCCATCGGTGCTGCGGTTCCCCAACGTGGTCGCAGACGTACTCTGGTGGCCCTGGCAGCGGTGGGGGTGCTGGGACTGGTGACCGCGCAGACCGGATGGCTGCTGCGTCCCTTCATCGCCCGTCCGACCGTCGAGGTGGCGTTCATTCGTCCAGTCGAGGAGGACATCTTCTCGGCCCTTGGCGCCACCGCATCTTCATCGATTGGGTACTACCCCGAGTGGGAAGCACGGCGCGTCGGCGCGGGAACCTGGGGTCGAGATGTGCAAGACACCGGCTTTCGGGGGGAGTGATGGGCAACAGCGAACTGACCCTGATGTTTGGGCTGGCCTATCTGTTGGTCGGATGTGCCGTGGGGGGCTTGCTGCACCGCTTTGGGCACTCTGGAGCCACGACCGCCAGCGCCTTGGTGGTCTGGCCCATGCTGCTGTCCTTGATTGGAGAAGCACCGGCGCCGTACGTGGCGGGTGGCCCGTTTACCGAGCGCATTGAAGCGACCTTTGCGTCCCTCTGCGAGGCGCTCGGTGACCCGGCGGCAGGAGAAGCGGCATGGGATGACGAGGTCGAGCCGCTGCGCTCGGCACTGGTCGCGGCCGACCACCGCATTGCTTTCGTGGACCGCCTGCTGGGGGATGGTGGGGACTGCACCCCAGCGGCGGCCCACACCCAGTTGAGCGAGGCGCGAACCCGCGCTGCAGCCGAGATCGAAGATGTCTTGACTGGGGTGGTAGAGTTGCGGCTCCAAGTGGGACTGCTAGCACTGGCGGGCAACACCGTCAGTGTCAGAGAGCAGCTGCGCGCCTTTCACGCGCGAGCCCGAGCGCTCGCTGAGGTGAGTGACCTTGCAGCAGGGTGAAATCCTCGTTGTCGATGACGACCCCCATCTGCGCGAGGTCGTCACTTATGCGCTGACCCGCGAGGGCTTTACGGTTCACGAGGCCGAGAATGGCGTGGCGGCGCTGGAACGCTTTGACGCTGCGCCTGTCGATCTGATCGTGCTCGATGTACTGATGCCTGAGATGGATGGTCTAGAAGTGTGCCGCCGCATCCGCGCCAACTCCAACGTGCCCATTGTGTTCCTCTCGAGCCGCGGCGAAGAGATCGACAAGGTGCTGGGGCTCGAGCTTGGCGGCGACGACTACGTGGCCAAGCCGTTCTCGCCCAGAGAGCTGGTGAGTCGTGTCAAAGCGGTGCTCCGGCGGACTCGTGGCGCAGAGGCCGCGGCCACGTCCTCGGACTCTGCCGAGATGAACCACGCCGGACTGCGCATCGACACCACCGAGCATCGGGTCTGGGCCAACGGCACCGAGCTGCAGCTGACGGTCACGGAGTTCCGACTGCTGTCCGTGCTGATGGGTCGGCCGGGGCGGGTCTATACCCGCGAAGACCTGGTCGAACACGCCTACCCCGGCAACCACCACGTGTCGGACCGGACCGTGGACAGCCATGTGCGGCGCATTCGACAGAAGCTGCGGGACCAGCGGCTCGATCCCATCGAGACGGTGCACGGGCTGGGCTTTCGGCTGAGGAAATAGGTGTCGCAGCCTGTCGATGAGGCGCCGTGGGTCGTTCTGCCGCTGCGCACCTGGCTGATTTCGTCGCACTTCATCGTGCTCATCTTGCCGCTTGTTGTGCTGCTGGGAACGCGGGCTCTCGCATATGACCTGCGCGCTCAGACCCGAGACAACCTGCGTCATCAGGGCGTGCTGCTGTCGATGCTCGCCGAGACCGA
>CAYYHT010001085.1:0-1958 GCA_964471355.1 uncultured Enterobacteriaceae bacterium | reverse complement strand
CTGGAACAGACGATCGACGCGCTGCGCGAGCTCGGCGGCGACGCGCTAGAGAGCAGTCGTGGACGTCACTGAACAGCTCGCTGATGTATCGGCTCGTGTGGTCGCTGCCGCCCGGGAGGCGGGACGCTCACCGGCAGACGTGAAGCTGATCGCCGTGTCCAAGACGTTCCCGCTGTCGGCTGTCCAGCAGGCCCATGCCGCCGGGCATGTGCACTTTGGAGAGAGCCGGGGCCAAGAGCTGCGCGACAAGGCCCGCGAGCTGGCCGATGTTCACTGGCACTTCATCGGCCGCATCCAGACGAACAAAGCGAAGTACATCGCGCCCGTGGCCTACCGGATTCACGCGTTGGAGTCGGCGCATCAAGCCGCGGCGCTCTCGGCGCGGGCTCCGCATCAGTTGAAGTGCCTGTTGGCCGTCAATGTCGGTCGCGAGGCGCAGAAGAGCGGTGTGCTGCCGGAACAGACTCTGTCGCTTGCCGAGCAGCTCGCACTGACCGGTGATGTCGACGTGGTGGGCCTGATGTGCATTCCGCCGCGTGGCGTGAACTCCGATCCCTTCTATGCCGAGCTGGCTGACCTCGCGGCGCGGGGACGGGCCAAGGGCTTGGCGCTAGATGAGCTGTCCATGGGCATGAGCTCGGACTACGAGGCCGCGGTCCGGCATGGGGCGACCTGGGTGCGCGTCGGCAGCGCCATCTTTGGGGTCAGAACGTAAAGTCGACCGAGACGAGCTTTCCGCCTCGTACGGTCACGGACTGTTCCTGCTTGGTGTCGCGCCGGCCAGGGACCATGGCGCCGACTTTGTGCGGACCTGCACTCAAGTCCAATTCGAGCGGCGAGAAGTCGACCGGCTTGCCATCGACCATGATGAGCACACGCTTGTTGCTCTTGACCTTGAGGGTGCCCTTTCCGCCAGCGGCGGGGGCGGGCGGTGCCTTCTTGACGGCCTTTTTGACGGTCTTCTTGACCGGTGCCTTCTTGACCGGCGCCTTCTTGACCGGTTCGGGGGGCGGCGCCTCTTCTGCGGGCGGGACCTCTTCTGTGGGCGGGACCTCTTCTGTGGGCGGTGGAGCCTCAGGGGCTGCGACCACAGGCAGGGCAGACGACGGAAGTGGAGTCGGCGCGCTGGTGGGTGGCGTGTTGTTCAAGGAACCGTCGGCAACGGCCACTGTCGCGCCGCCGCCGCCGCCCGCGAATGTCAGCACCAAGATGCCCACGATGATCAGGCCGGCCACCAGGCTCATGCCTCCCATTGCCGCCAAGAACACAGTCGGAGAGAGTCCAAAGGGCGCTGCCTCTTCTTCGTCGTCCCAATCGTCCTCGTCGTCGTCCTCGTCGGCGTCGTAGGAGATTTCGCGGCTGGGAGGAGCGGTCACCGGCAGTCGGTGATCGGGCTCTTCGCGGGAGCGCCTCTCGGGCTCGGCCAGATAGGATGGCTGTCCGAACGGGTCGTCGTCGACCTTGCTCGGGCTGCCCGATTGCGGTGTTCCGTAGCCGCCCATGCCCATGTCGTCGTCGCCGAACAGACCTGGCATTGGGGGAGGTTGCGGCACGTCCATAGGCGCGTTGTAGAGCTGGGAGAGGTCCTGCAGGACAGCGCTCGGCACCTCTTCGGTGGGCGGGTCTTCGTTCTGGCCGCTGAAATCGTCGGCGGGTCCACTGCCCAGGAATGACGGATCGGCATCGGGTGCGGCACCCACATCGCCGCCACCGCCAAAGAATGGCATGGGGCCGCCGCCACCTGCATCACCGCCGCTGCTGCCGAAGTCCGATGCGGGAGGAGGAGGGGGCGCGGTCATTTCCCGTGGCTGCGCAGGCATCGGCGTGTTGCCCTTGAGGCGCGAAAGCAGCGAGCCTGTGCCCTCCATGTGGTCGCCGCCGCCGACGTCAACCTGCTGCGCGCTGGGCTTGGGCACAGAGTGATCGTCTGCTGTGTCTTCGTGCCACTCGCTATCGGT
>CAYYHT010001084.1:0-1970 GCA_964471355.1 uncultured Enterobacteriaceae bacterium | reverse complement strand
GTGTCTCTGCCGTTGTACGCATAGTCGCGCTGGTTCCAGCGCTTCGCCATCCGCACGACCGAGATGTTTGAGAAGGGGTCGGCTGAGTACCAGAAGCACGCCAAGGAGTTCACGGGCACCTTCCAGGCCGAGATCGTGCCGGTCACCACCCGGGTCTTCCGCGGTGGCGAGTGGCAGGACATTGTCGTCGACACCGACGAAGGCCCACGCGCCGGCTCGACCCTCGAGGGCCTGGGCAAGCTGCGTCCGGTGTTCGCCGCCCGTGGCTCGGTCACCGCCGCAAGCTCCAGCCAGGTCAGCGACGGGGCGGCCGCAGTCGTCATCGCCGATCGGGCCAGCGCTGAGGAGAAGGGCCTGCCCATCTTGGGCGTGCTCAAGAGCTACCAGGTCGTGGGCGCCCCCCCCGAGATCATGGGCATCGGACCGGCCAAGGCCATTCCGGCAGCGCTCGAAGCCGCCGGTCTGACCACGGACGACATCGGCCTGTACGAGGTCAACGAGGCCTTTGCCAGCCAAGCCATCTACTGCGTGCGTGACCTTGGCATTGACGACAGTATCGTCAATGTCAACGGCGGCGCCATCGCCCTCGGCCACCCGCTCGGTTGCACCGGCGCTCGCCTCACGGCGACGCTGTTGCACGAGATGAAGCGTCGCGGAGTGCGCTACGGCGTAGTCAGCATGTGCATCGGCGGCGGCATGGGTGCGGCGGCGGTGTTCGAGAATCCCGACGCACAGGCCTAGGGTCCAAAGCTTCGACTAGCAATATAGGGGGGCCGTGTCAGACCACGACCACCTCGAGGCATTGCGCAAGACCTTCGCCGAGATTGCCGGCGAAGACGGGATCATTGATCCCAAAGAGCTCGCCAAGGCGCTGGGCATCCGCGACCGCTACGTAGCGGCGCGGGTCATGGCGTTGTTCGACATCGATGCCAGCGGCGAGGTCGAGGCCAAGGAGTTCCTCGATGCCGTCGAGAACCTGGTGCACGGCAGCCGCGAGGACAAGCTGCGCTTTGCCTTTCGCCTGCACGACGTCAACGAAGACGGCGTCATCGAGTTCGAAGAGCTGCGGCAGCTCATCAAGGCCGCCCTGCGTGAGTCCAAGCTCGACTTCCACCAAGCGCACGAAGAGCAGCTGACCTCCATCTTGTTCGAGGAGGCCGATGCCAACGATGACGGCCAGATCACACTCGACGAGTTCCGAGACACCCTGTCCAAGTACCCGGACATCTTCGATGCGATGACCGTAGGCAGCGTGCACTGGCTGCACGACAGGCACCGGGCCGACTCTCCGGCGCCAAAGCTGGCGGGCTCGGCCTTCCGCCGATGGCGACGCACCCTGCAGAACAACGTCTCGGCGGCGGTGCTGTACCTGCTGTGGCTGGCCATCAACATCTGGCTCTTCCAAGACGCGCTGGTCCACTACAGGCAGGCCGGCGCCAACGTCTATGTGCAGATCGCGCGCGGCTGCGGTGCGGCACTCAACTTCAACGGCGCGCTCATCCTGATTCCGATGATGCGCACGTGGCTGACGATGCTGCGACGTTCGATGCTGGGCAACTACCTGCCCATCGACCACTCCGTGGACTTCCACAAGCTCGTTGGACAGGCCATGTTCGGGTACTCGGTCGTGCACACCGTCGCCCACTTGCTGAACTACAGCACCCTCGAGGTCCCCGTCTGGAAGAGCGTGCTGATGACCTGGGCCGGCTCCACTGGGCTGGGCATCTTGCTGATCTTCGGCGCCATGTGGGCCACCTCGCAAGAGCGTGTCCGCCGCGGTGGCTACTTCGAGCTGTTCTACATCGCCCACTTTGGCTACGTCGGCTTCATGGTGCTGGCGCTGATGCACGGTCCGGTCTTCTGGATGTGGGCGGGGGTACCGTTGCTGGGCTTTGTCGCTGAGCGCCTGTACCGGATGGCCACAGAAAAGCAGTCGACCATCAACTTGATCGACCTCGCGGGATCGGAGC
>CAYYHT010001083.1:0-1980 GCA_964471355.1 uncultured Enterobacteriaceae bacterium | reverse complement strand
GAGGGCACCCCCGGCGAGATTCCCTTCGACACCTGGCTCGGAGACCTCGGCGACAGCAACGACCCCGTTCGCCTGAGCCGCAGGGTGCTGCCTGAAGGCTGGAGCGTCACCGACAATCCACTGCGCGACCCGAACCATCCCGGCGCCTTTACCCACGATCTCGAAGGCACCCCGGTGAGCGCGGTCGACTTGGTCACCGACGGCATCGTGCGAACCGTCTTGATGACCCGCATTCCACGCAGTGGCGTGGAGGGCAGCACAGGCCACGCTCGGGGAATGATTGGCGCCCGTTTGACCGCCCACGCCACGCAGATCGAAGTCAGCGCTCCCAAGCCGATGTCCCCCAAGAAGCTGCAGAAGCGAGCGATCAAGGCCGCGGCATCCTACGGCCGCGACTATGTGTTGGTTGTGCGGCGCCTGCAAGAGCCCGCCGTGCGGCGAGTCGGCGGCGGAGGCTTCTTCTTCGGCGGCGACACCCCCGCGCTGCCCATGCCGGTCACCGTCACCAAACTCTACGCGGATGGACACGAAGAGCTCGTGCGCGGAGCCACCTTTGCGGGGGTCCAGCGCTTCTTGCTCCGGGACGTCTTGGGCACCGGTGCCCAGAACAGCGCCACCTTCTTGGCCAGCAGCGATGGAGACCCTTCGATGTTGGCCCCGACCGAGGGCATGCCGACTTGGATCTCGGCCCCCAACGTTCTGATCGGCGAGATGGAGCTCGTGGCTGTCCCCGGAGACCCACGGGATACTCCGCTGGTTCCTCCACCCGAGTTGGCTAGCAAGCCCGCCGCCGAATGAACGACTTCGCCCCGGCCGTTGCGGCGTGGAGGGCCGGCGGACTCGTCGCCTTCCCCACAGAGACCGTGTACGGCATTGGCGCCGACGCCGACAACACCGCGGCAGTGCAGCGCCTGTTCGAGGTGAAGCGCAGGCCCAAGAATCAGCCGATCACCATTCATCTGGGACCCTCGGCCGATCCCGCCGAGTGGGGGCGCATGCCCAAAGGCGCTCAGAAACTGGCCGACGCGTGCTGGCCCGGCCCTCTGACTCTGGTCATTCCATGGCGGTCACGGGTCCCGGCGGCAATCACGGGTGGGCGCCCATCGGTGGGCATTCGCGTGCCCGACCATCCTGTCGCCATGGCCCTTCTCGACGCCTTTGGAGGCGGGGTGGCTGCAAGCTCGGCCAATCGACGCGGCCAGCCGCCGCCAACGACCGCACAAGGCGTCCGCGCGGCGCTAGAGGGCGACTACGACGTGCTCGTCGAGTCAGAGCCCACTCTTCGCGGAGTGGCGAGCACTGTACTCGACCTGACGATCCAGCCACGCATCCTGCGCCAAGGCGGATTGAGCCGCGAAACACTACAGAATTTACTCGAGATGGCGATTCAACCTGCAGCGCCATAGCTGCGAGCACGATGAATCACGCCCTGTCAGAACCCGTCACAGCCCGAACGGAACCGCCCGGTCCAACGTCACTCTGTATGTGTGAGGAGAGACCATGGCACGACCGTTTTGGCAGGATGAGGCATTGATGTCGCGAATCCGCGTCAAGCAGCGGGCTGCTGTTGGCGTGCTGGGCAAGCACATCACCCGCCGCAGCCGCGGTTGCTGCGAGCTGTGCGATCAGCGCGACCAGACACGGCTGTTCGAGCTCGCTCCATTCCCCGAAGAGCCCGACCCAGAGCGCACTCTGATGACCTGCGCTCGCTGCCGCACCTGGCTCGAAAAGAACCAAATCGAAGTCACCGAAGCGCACTTCCTGGGCGGAGCCGTGTGGAGTGACAAGCCGGCCGTCCGTCTGGCCGCCGCACGCATGCTGCTGTGCACCAAAGACCCCGATGACCACTGGCTGCAGGACGCGCTCGACGTCTGCCGAGTCGACCCCCAGACCTTGGAATTCCACGACGAAGTCCCCGCAACGGTCTAGTGGGGTGAGTCTGAAGTCCGCGGTCGAATCATGACAAGGAGCGGCGAGCTT